>CAIXFP010000679.1 GCA_903918705.1 uncultured Pseudomonadota bacterium | reverse complement strand
GGTCATGTGCATCAGCGACACGTTGCCGAAGCCGGGCAGGTCGTAATAGTTCGCGGGGGCGTTGCCGGCCAGGGCCTGGCGGCTATCCAGCACGAAACCGGCGGCGGTGGCGGCGGCAAGGATTTGCAGAAATTCGCGGCGATTCATGGACATGAGAATGGGTTCCGGATGATGCGTGAGCGGCGAATTCTTGCGAGGACGGTGGAGCGGGTAAATGGTAGGAACAGTCCAATTCGACTGGCGAAAGGGAATTCATTCATACCACTCGAAATATTGGCATTGCGTGTTGGTTTGAATGTGCCATTTGCCACGATCAAATACACCATACTTCGCGAACGCCAATGATGCGAGTATCCGTTCCCTATGCCGAAGAAATCGATGATTCCGGTGCATAGCCAATCATGCTGTACAAAAGGAGACGGAAGATGAATGGAAAATTGCTTTTGCTAACCGCGATGGGGTGTGTCGGCCTGTCCATGACGGCGCTGGCGGATAACGCCCCCGCCGCGGCCTATCTGCCCTGGAAGGCGGTGGGGCGAGCCATACCGGAACCGCTGGGTGGGCTCAAGGGGGACGCCGTCAATGGCCGCAAAGTGGCGATAGATCGTAGCCGGGGCAATTGCCTGGCGTGCCATAAACTGCCCGTCGCGGAAGAGGAATTTCATGGTGAATTGGGCCCTTCCCTGGTGAAAGTGGGTAAGAAATTGACCGAGGAGAAACTCAGATATCGCGTCGTCAATATTCAGAACATGAACGCTGACAGCGTGATGCCTCCTTTCTACAAGAATCCGGATGAATTGAGCCGGGTGGTCGAGAAGTACCGGGGACGCACAATCCTGACCGCGCAGGAAGTGGAAGATGTCGTGGCCTATCTGTCGACGCTGAAATAAGGGAATGAACATGAAACTGAAGACGACCATCATTTTGAGCGCCGGATTTGCCACCTTGTGCGCTGGCGCCGGCGCATTTTCCGCCGAGCCGTTCTCCGGCTATACGCTGCTCAGGCAGGAAACCAGGGCGATGCAGGATGACGATTTCTCCAATCCGGGCATGGAAGCGGTGGCCAAAGGCGCCGCGATGTTCACCGCGATCGGCAAGTCCGGGAAATCCTGTTCTACCTGTCATGGCGAGGACGGCAAGCAACTCGATGCCAAGCACCTTGCCCGGTATCCGGTGCTGGACGCCAGAACCAAGCGCCCCATCACGCTGCAGCAGCGGGTCATCAATGAATGGGCCGAGCAAAATGGGAACGCGCCGCTCAAATATGAGAGTGACGAGGCTTTGGCACTTGAGGCTTATGTGCGCGGCCTAGCTCGCGGCCAGACTGTCAACGTCCAGACCGACGGCGCGATGGCACCGTTTTATGAAGCCGGCAAGAAGCTCTACGAGACCCGCGCGGGCCAGCTCAACATGGCTTGCAGTTCCTGCCATGACGACTTCGCCGGGCAGAAACTGCGGGCGCAGGTGTTGTCGCAGGGACAGACCAACGGCTTTCCGCTGTATCGACTGGCCACCGGCAAACTGACCGGCAGCCAAACACGTTTCAATCAGTGCTACGACGCCTTCCGCGCCAACCCCTACCCGTTCGGCAGTGAGGAATACACGCTGCTGGAGCTCTATGCGAACGCGCGGGGCAACGGACTCAAGATCGAGACGCCGGCTGTTCGTTTCTGATCACTTTGGCGGGGCGTCGAGTCTCGTGCGGGGATCACGAGGCTGAATGCTTCGCGAAACTCCGCGTTGGCATACACCGTCCGAGGACGGTGTATGCGCCGTCGGCCCGGCTTACAACGCCATGCCCGGATTGCCTTCCATGCCGATGACTTTGGGCTGGTTGAGCTTGACCGACTTGACCACCTTGACGTCGCGCAGGTACTCGGCCACCACGTCCCAGATGGGCGTGCCCTGGACCCCTTCGCCCACCGGCGCCCAGCCGGCCACCTTGTACTTCTTGTCGGCCTCCATCGGCTTGCCGTTAAGCATCATGTTGCCGATGCGGCTGCCGATGCCGTTGTCGGGGGTCACCGAATACTGGATGCCGCCCACCCGCACCATGTCGCCGCCCTGCTGGTAATAGGGGTCGGCGTTGAACAGGTTGTCGCAGACGTCCTCCATGATGGTCTTGATGGCCTCGCCGCTGAGGTGGTTCAGCGTGGTGGACGGGTAAGTGATGGCACACTGGTCCATCAGCTTCTCCATGGTGATGACGTCGCCCGGCAGCAGGCTGGTGCCCCAGCGGAAGCCCGGCGAGAAGGCGGCGTCGGCCCCTTTTACCTTCATGAGGGCGTCGCAGATCATCTGGTCGTAGGTGCCGTTGAAGTTGCCGCGGCGATACAGCAGATCCTCGGTCACGGCCAGGGGCTCGTTGAGCTTGGCCTCGAAGGGCGCGCGGATTTTCGTGATCAGGGCGTCCATCTTCGGGTCCGCCGCCAGCAGGTTGGAGAACACCGGCACCAGGCGGTATTTCCAGCCGGCCACCTTGCCGCCCCGCACGTCGAAATCCATGACGCCCAGGAACTTGCCGTTGGAACCGGCGTTGGTGACCAGGGTGGAGCCGCCGGCATTCTTCACCTGGATCGGCTGCGGCACGCCGTCGTGGGTGTGGCCGCCGAAGATGGCGTCGATGCCGGTGACCCGGCTGGCCATCTTCAGGTCCACGTCCATGCCGTTGTGGGACAGCACCACCACCACCTGGGCGCCCTTGCCGCGGGCCTCGTCGACGAACTTCTGCATGGAGTCGTCGCGGATGCCGAAGGACCAGTCGGGCATCATCCAGCGCGGGTTGGCGATGGGGGTGTAGGGGAAGGCCTGGCCGATGATGGCCACCTGGACGCCGTTGATTTCGCGGATGACGTAGGGCTTGAACACCTGGTCGCCGAACTCGTTGGTGACCACGTTCTGGGCGACGAAATCGACGCCGGCCTTCCTGAAATCATTGTCGACGATTTCCTGGACGCGGGCGGCGCCATAGGTCATCTCCCAGTGGGGAGTCATGACGTCCACGCCGAGGGCGATGCTGGCGTCCACCATGTCCTGGGCGTTGGTCCACAGGGCGGTGGCGGATCCCTGCCAGGTATCGCCGCCGTCCAGCAGGAGGGCGCCAGGGCGGGAGGCGCGGACCTTGTCCACCAGGGTCTTGAGGTGGGCGAAGCCGCCCACCTTGCCGTAGGTGCGGGCGGCGGCGGTGAAGTCGAGGTAGGTGAAGGCGTGGGCATCGATGCCGCCGGGCTGGATGTGGTAGGCCTTGAGGAGGGATGCGCCCACCAGGTGGGGCACCTTGCCCACGGCGGCGCCCACGCCCAGGTTGACGTTGGGCTCGCGGAAGTAGATGGGCTTCAACTGGGCGTGGCAGTCGGTCATGTGCATCAGCGACACGTTGCCGAAGCCGGGCAGGTCGTAATAGTTCGCGGGGGCGTTGCCGGCCAGGGCCTGGCGGCTATCCAGCACGAAACCGGCGGCGGTGGCGGCGGCTAGGATTTGCAGAAATTCGCGGCGATTCATGGACATGGGTAGGGCTCCAGGGTGACCAGAACGGTACTCGGGCGATCCGGGACGCAACCCGGATTGCCAGGGGGGCAACCGTGAAACCGCTTTGGCCGTCATCCCCGCGCTGGCGGGAATCCGGGTCGTTCATCCAGCCTGGGTTGAACATCGAACAGGCGAACGCACCGGATTCCGGGGCTGGCTCCGGAATGACGAAAACAATAACGGTTTCC
>CAIXFP010000678.1 GCA_903918705.1 uncultured Pseudomonadota bacterium | reverse complement strand
CCATCGCGCAAACAAAAACCACCAAGACGTCCACGAAAGGAGTCCAGCACGCCCTGCTTGCAGAGGTTCTGCAGGATTTTCGCAAGATAGGCGGCGGGTACATTAAGGCGGTCCGCGATATCCCGATTAAGCACAGGCTCGCCAGTCGGCTGGGTGGCGATGTAGATCAACGCCTGGACGGCGTACTGGCTGGTGCGAGACAAGACCATAGCTATGACTCCAAAGACTTCTTTGTCCTGAATTATCAAAGGCAACCCCTTATCAGTGCAAAGCTTTTCTCGACTCACAAGAGCCACGCCAAGTACCACCACTCCAGCGGCAGGGTGTTGGCATTGGAAACTGTCTCCATATCTGGCTTGCTGCCGAGCAACACTTGCATCCTTGGACACCCTGGCTTGCACACTCGTAGACGAAGGAGGGTGCGACTTGACGCGGCCTTACTTTTTTAAACTCAACAAGCGTGCCCACGTCGACCAGCCGCGGAGCCAAGCCCAAGGAGTCAGCAAAGGTACTCGACAAGCCGTGCCAGGCTGGCCGCATGCAAACCAGGCCCCGCAAAGCAGTTGTGCTGGGAATTGGCACTCGAGTACAACGGGAACGGCGTGGCTATGCCGGCCTTGCTATCGCGCGGAGCTTCGGGATCAGCCAGTTTGAGCGGAAATCTGACAAGCAGGTGGCTCACGGCGTCTGCCGCAACAACTCCATCAATTTCCGGGGCGGCAGAAAATGTGCCGCGCGCCGCGGGTCGACGTCGGCCAGATACGGTAGTTCCGCCAACAGAGGTGCCGCCAACCGCCGCTTCAATGCGGCGAGGTTCTCGTCGTAGGCCGCCATATCCGGTACGACGCGGTTGGCCACCCACCCAGCCAGTTTGAGGCCGCGGGCCGTCACGGCATCCTGTGTCAACAGGGCGTGATTGATGCAACCCAGACGCATGCCCACCACCAGAATCAGGGGCAAGTCCAGCGCCACGGCCAGATCGCCGGCATCCTTCCGTGCGGACAAAGGCACCAGAAAGCCGCCCACTCCTTCCACCACCACCAGGTCGGCCTGAGCGGCCAAGTCCTTGCAGGCGGCCAGGATGCGGGGAATCTCGATGCTCACCCCCTTCCGCTCGGCGGCTATGTGGGGGGCTATTGCGGCCCGGAACAGGTAGGGATTGCGCAACTCCAACGCCGCATCAACATTCCCCGCTGCCGCCAACAGGGCCACGTCCTGGTTCACCCAGTCGCCATCCACGAAGTCCGCCCCCGCCGCCACCGGCTTCATGCCCACCACCCGGTAGCCGAGACCGGCATAAGCATGCAGCAGGGCGGCCGCCAGCAAGGTTTTGCCCACATCGGTATCGGTGCCGACGATAAAGAACCCGCTAGTCGCCATCACCATCTAGTTCCGCCGCGGCTCGCCATCTTCATCCGGATGATCTGGCGCCCATCCTCCAGGCGATCCTTGGCACCGGCCCAGGCATGGCCGTAGACCACTTCATAGGTGGCGGGCAGGCGGCCGTCGCGGCGGAAGCGCTCATAGTTGTCCCGCATGTGGCGCCACGCCGTCTTGCCCATGAGGCCGCCGCGCGCGCCCTGTTTCACGGTATGGGCGCCGATGTCCTTGAGTTCGCGCAGCAGGCCGGACAGATCCGTGTATGTCAGGGTGACGTGTTCCATCTCCATCACCGGGTTGCTGAATCCGGCATGGACCAGGGCATCGCCCACGTCATGCATGTCGATGAATTGATTGACGTGATGATGCTCATCGATGCCGCTAGTGGCCGCGCGCAATTCCTTCAAGGTATCCGGCCCGAAACTGGCGAACAGGAACAGTCCGCCCGGCTTCAACACCCGCTGCACGCCGCGAAAGGTGGCCTCCAGGTCGTCGACCCATTGCAAGGCGAGGCTGGACCAGACCATCTCTACACTGTTGCCCTTCAAGGGCAGGTGCTCCAGATCGGCACAAACCGGCAATAGCGGCGCGGTACCGAGCGCGAAACGGTTGAGCAGGCCGCGCCAGCCGCCGGGACGACCATGCCGATCACTTGCCACGCGCAGCATGGCCTGGGCGATATCGAGGCCGATGACGCCGGCCTTCGGGTAGCGCGCCTTGAGCAGATCGAAAGCAAAGCCGGTGCCGCAGCCGGCATCCAGGATCATGGCGGGGTCCACCTTCACACCGTCCAGATGGTCATCCAGACGCCGCGCCACTTCCTGCTGCAGGAACGCCGCCGCGTCGTAGGTCAGCGCGGCGCGTTCGAAGGCACGGCGGATGGCGTGCTTGAGCCGGTCATCCATGCAGGAATCCCTTCACGCTGGCGACGAACCACTCCGGGTGCGACAGGAACGGGGCATGGGCCGCGAGAGGATGCAGAGCCAGGCGAGCCTCCGGTAAGTGCCCGGCCAGCCACTTGCCGGCCGCGGGCGCACACAACATATCGTGGGCGCCATGCACCACCAGCGCCGGGCAGCGCACCTGTCGCGCCTGCTCGCGCAGATCCACAGCGCGCAGCAGTTCCAGGCCGGCGGCCAGCGCTTCAGGTCGGGGCTCGGCCTGGCCGCGCATCCGCTCGCGCAACCGCGCGGTCACGGCGCGCGCTTCTTCGCCGCCACGGGATTGCAGGGAAAGAAAGCGCAGCAGGGTGGCGCGAAAATCCTCCTTCAAGGCTTGGGCGAATTCAGCCAGCACGGGGGCCGCCATGCCATGGGACCAATCGCCACGGGCGGCGAAGACGGGCGAGGTACCTACCAGCACCAGGCGGCGCACCCTCTCCGGGTACCGCGCGGCCAAGGCCAGGGCCACCATGCCACCCATGGACCAGCCCACCAGGTCGGTGGGCTCGGCAAGGTTTTCCGCCACGGCATCAGCCAGCGTTTCCGTGCTGTAGGGGGCCACCATGGGACTGTCGCCATAGCCGGGAAGATCGGGCGTGGCACCCGGCAGCAGCGCCCGCGTGGATGCCCAGACCACGCTGGAAAGGCCCCAGCCGTGCAGAAAGAACAGGTCAGCCATGCGCCAATGCTTTCAGGGTGGCCAACAGTTCATCCACATCGGCGTTGGTATGCGCCGCGGACAGGGAGATGCGCAGGCGCGCCGTACCCCGGGGCACGGTGGGCGGGCGGATCGCCGGAACCAGGATGCCGCGCTGCTTCAGCCCCTCAGCCAAGGCGAGGGCGGCATGCGAGTCGCCCACCAGCAGGGGCTGGATCGGCGTCGGCGAATCCAGCAGGGGCCAGGGCAGGCCGGCCATCCCGGCCTTCAACTGGCTAGCGAGTTCAGTCAAACGTTGCCGCCGCCAGGGTTCCCCCGCGATCAATTTCAGGCTGATGCGCAGCGCCGCCGCCAGCAGTTGCGGCTGCGCGGTCGTAAAGATATAGGTGCGCGCCTTGTTTACCAGCCACTCGATCAATTCCTTGCTGCCGCCCACGAAAGCGCCGGCCACACCGGCGGCCTTGCCCAGGGTGGCCAGGTAGATCAGGCGGGCGGGATACCTTCCCCTTCGCCCCAGGGGAGGCACATCGCCATGAGCGCGCAACAGCGACACCGCCCCCTCGCCCTTCTCGCCCAGCACCCCGAAGCCGTGGGCATCATCCAGATAGAGCCAGGCGTCGTGGCGCTCCGCCAGGGCCAGCAATTCCACCACCGGCGCCAGATCGCCGTCCATGCTGAACACCGTGTCGCTGCAAATCAGCTTCACCGCCGCGCGGCTGGCTGCGAGTTGCCGTTCCAGGGTACCCAGATCCCGGTGCGGGTAGCGGGTCAGTTTCGCTCGCGCCAGCACGGCGCCATCCACCAGGGAGGCATGGTTGAGGCGGTCCTCGAACACCTCGCCGTGGCGGTCCAGCAAAGCTTGAAGCACCCCCAGGTTGGCCATGTAGCCGGTGGGAAACAGCAAGGCCGCCGGCATGCCGACGAAAGCGGCCAACTCCCGCTCCAGGTCGTCATGCTGGCGATGGTGGCCGGTCAGCAGGTGCGCCGCCCCGGCCCCGATTCCGGATTGGGCCGCGGCACGCCGCGCCACCGCGATGAGGGTCGAATGCGCCGCCAGGCCCAGGTAATCGTT
>CAIXFP010000677.1 GCA_903918705.1 uncultured Pseudomonadota bacterium | reverse complement strand
CGTCGCCGCCCAGGCGCGCCGCCGTGTCGGCCATCCGCACCACGTGGTGCAGGCGGTCCGCCACTTCCCGCAACAAGGCATCGCCCACGGCATGGCCGTGGAGATCGTTGACCTGTTTGAAATCGTCCAGGTCGACATACAGGACGGCCAGGGAAAACGCCTCCTCCCGCGCGTGCGCCATGGCCTCTTCCAGGCGCCGGGTGAACAGCACCCGATTGGCCAGGCCGGTGAGGGGGTCGTGGGTGGCCTGGTGTTCGAGGCGGGTGCCGGCCTGTTCCAGCAGATGCATCTGGTCGTAGATGGTCAGGGCGTCGCGGCGCATGACCCGCCGGGTGATTTCGGAAATGAGCATGGCCAGGATGATCAGGACACCGCCCAGCACCAGATGCAGGGTGATGGCATGCTGGGTGGCATGCTGGGTCTTCTCCAGCGCGACGCGGATGAGGTCGCGCTCGTGTCCGCGCAGGGCTTCCACGGTGACCGTGTAGCTCAGGTTGAGGGGGCGCAGATCCTCGGCCAGGGCAAGGCGCGCCTCGTCCAGTTTGTCCTGCGACGCCAGATCGCTGATGTGCTCCTGTTGGTCGATGATTTGCAGCACCAGTTGATCCTGGCGCAGCAGATTGGCGGTTTCGAATGGGTCCAGGGACAGGGTTTTCAGGGCGTTGCGCGCCACCCCAACCTGATAGCCCCACTTGATGTATTGCTGGAAATTGTCGTCGCGCTCGAACGGATCCCGTGCCAGCACCTGGTAAACCAGGGCGTCGTGGCGGTTGTAGGAGGCTTCCTGCAAGTCGGTGGCAAGCTGGATTTTGCGATTGCGCACCTCGACGATGTCGCGCATGCGCTCCTTCAGATCGCCTATCTGCCAGACCGCATGCCCGATCAGGCCGCCCATCAGGACGATGAGCAGCGTGAATCCACCCAGCAGCTGCTGGGTCATGCGACGCGGCATTTTTGAATTCATGAGCAAGCGGTTGGCGAGGTGGTTCGGCGTTATCGGCCCCGGGCGGAATAACTTGAGACCTTGTCAAGGACAATCCCGATCTGGGCAGACCTTACAATGGCCTTGTGTCATTTCATCCGCGCCCGCCATGTCCGACTTTTTCGCCGTCATTCCCGCCCGTTACGCTTCCACCCGGCTGCCCGGCAAGCCCCTGGCCGACATCCATGGCAAACCCATGGTGGTGCGCGTGGCGGAGCGCGCCGCCGCCAGCGGTGCCGCCGGGGTCTGGGTGGCCACCGACCATGACGCTGTCGCCGTCGCGGTGGCGGCCCAGGGCTTCCCGGTGGTGATGACCTCCCCGCAGTGCGCCTCCGGCAGCGACCGCCTGGCGGAAGTGGCGGAACGACTGGGTTGGCCCGACGACGCCGTGGTGGTCAACGTGCAGGGTGATGAACCCCTGATCGATCCGTCCCTGATTCATGCCGTGGCCACGGCCCTGTTCGCCCATCCGGATGCCGCCATGGCCACCGTGAGCCACCCGATCCACGATGTCGCCGAGGTG
>CAIXFP010000676.1 GCA_903918705.1 uncultured Pseudomonadota bacterium | reverse complement strand
TGCAATGCGGTGAGAAGCGTGGTCGATCGCTGCAATGAGGTCTTCACTGTGGCGGTCGGCGGGTTCTTTCCACGGCATTAGGGGGTTCTCGGGTGTGAGCGAGAACCCCCTAGCACGGCTTTTGTTCCGATGCTAGTCGCAAACGAATCCCTTGGACTCACAGGCTCGGCACTCGCTTCGCGTTGCAACCTGGTCTCGCGGGCAGTGGAACGGCCAGCGGCACCAAGGGCACCAGCGGACGACGTAGACGGCGAATTGCGGGCGCATTTCTCATTTCCCTTTGATGGTCGGCGGGCTGATCTTCCATAGCAGCCAGCCGAGGAAGGCGCCTGCCAGGATGTGGGCGAGGAGACTCACGACGCGGGGTCGCCGGTGATCGGGTCGAATGCCTGGCGCTGCTTGCACAGTTCCAGCGCCTTTGCCGCCTCGGCCGCATTAACTTCGTCAGCCTTGCGGCGCGCGGCTTCAGCGCTGAAGCAATACCAGGTCCTCCCCGAAGGGGTTTGGTATTCCCGGCTACCTGCCGGGTTGGCTTCCTTCCACAGCCGCCAACGCCCGCCGGACAAGCCCGATGCAGGGCGCCAAATGTAATGTTCGGGGTACATCATGCCAAATTCTCCCTTCCTGCTGTTGCAAAGGCGTGGCGGATCAAGTCTGTGGCTTCCTGGCGCGTCCGAAAGGTCCGGGAGCCCCAGGACACCCGGGAACCGATTCGCCAGCACCCGGTAGCGTCGTAGGCGACCAGCGGGGGCTCATGGCCCTCGCTGACGATGAGTTCAAACATGCTGGGGGAGTGGCAGAGGTATTGCATTCCGGAGAGGGTGATTTTCACAGTCCGCTCCTATCGATACACGGCAATGCCGCGGGTATAGCACGAGTCGGCCGTGCCGCCGTCCGGGATGTCGCCCGGCCGCAGAATGTACAGCGCGCAGCCGCGCGGATCGCCTTGGACGTAGTAGCCAAAGCCTGGATAGTTGGTGACGACCGCCTGCAGGCGCTTCAGGGCGCCGCGCTCGCGGTCGGGCAGGGACCGATAGGTGACGTAATCCTTGCCCCGGCCGTGCAGGTAGTGGTGATGCTCCATGAACGGCGTTCCGTCGTCATCGTGCTCAAAGGTTTCGCGCTCGCCGGTCAGTGTCGGGATATGATCCTTAAGGCGCTTCACCTTGCGCCCGCGCACGATCGACCATGCGCCGTAACTGTTGCCGTTACCGCATTCGAGCTCGTGCCAGCGGTGCAGAGTCATGGATATCCGGCGCAAGGCGATTGCGTCATGATAGGAAATGCCGGCGGATTGCAGGGCATCGATGCAGGTTTGTTTGTGGAGCATTTGCCTGGTTCCCTTGTGTTATGCGGCTTACTTCAAACCGCGAATGTGCATGGTGTCGACCAGCGCCCGGACAATGGCGCGGGTCTCGTTGAACAGCGCCGGCGTTTGCACCTGGCGAGTGGCTTCCCAATGGGCTTGGCCTTGCGCCAGTGTGAAGTATCGGCAACCGGCTTTTATCATTGGCTCGGTATCGGCTGTCAGGCGCTGCAGGGAAAAGGCGTACCCGTCTGATCGCGTTTGCCCCTGGATAATCCATTGAGTACCGAGGTTGGCGCGCGACAGGTTGGCGCGCGACAGGT
>CAIXFP010000675.1 GCA_903918705.1 uncultured Pseudomonadota bacterium | reverse complement strand
CCCAAGAACAGCCAGGTTCACACCGTCAGGTTCGCACCGGTTTCAGGTCGGCGGCGACACCAGGTAGCAGTCGACAGCATCGCAACAACCGGGAAATAGCCCACAAACCGTTGGTTCAGGCATAGGGCAAGCCAAGTAGGGTAACCTGCCCTACTTACCTCGGCCTTGCGGCCCCGGTGTCCCAAGAGGAGTGCGATTCGTCTTCCAGGCGCCCGTCCGTGGGCTAGTCGCTGTGGTTACCCTGTTGCCTGTTCGTGGCGGTCCTTCGCATACAGGCCGCCTGCGCCGGCTTGCCAGTCAGCGCATCCCCTTTCATTCCGAGCGGGGAGAGACATGCCCCCAATGGTGTCGTCCGGAGTACGGCCGGATCTACCATCAGGTGCGCTCAAGAAGCATTTGGTTGAGCGGGCCTTTGGCGAAGGCAACTGGCGTCTTGCAAAGGTCACTAAACAAGATTTCAGCCTGACCGCCCAACCGAATACCACTCGAGCGTTCTCAGTTACGTGACCTTTGTTCAACGCCGGACTGCCAATCCGGCGTACTCACTGTGATGTCACGACCTATGCAGGGGTGGGGTGAGCGGCGTTCAAACTGAACCTTGTGACAGCTCAACCAGGCTCTGCAGCAAGCGTGCTTGTGCCGGGCCAGGAAGGGACGCGAAGCCAACTACCAGCTCCGCCATCTCATCACTCTCGCAGTAGAAGTAGGCCGGCGGGACATGCAGCGCAGCGGATAGTCGCTCGACTACGGCAAACGGCGGGGCATGGATGCCGGTCTCATATCGGCTGATTCGTGCGCTGCTGGAAAGTTCGTCGAGGCCGATCAGCACCCCGAGCTTGTCCTGGGCGATTCCCTGCTTCAGACGCGCTTCCCGCAGGCGACGGCCGAAAAGTGTGCGGGGCGTAGGACGACTTGGCATCCCACGATAGTCGAATCTCGACCTTGTGACCGCTCTACGATAATCGTAGAGTTGCTGCCGGTTGTGTACATGCGGACTTCAGCAGCATGTGACTGACACATCAATGACCCATGAGGATTCGGCACAATGCCCACAAAATCTGCAATCACTGTCAGCCTCGCCGACTTGGTCATGTATCACTTACAAAGCCACGCCGGTCAGGAGTTCTCCTCGAAAGAACTAGCTGACCTGATACAGGGCACGGCTCCTGACTGGTGCGCCAAGAAGCTTCATAACAGCAAACCTGGTATCAACCTCATCAACCAGATCGCCAATGAGATCAGCAGTCGCCGGCCGCTGTGGTTGCAGAAGTACCCTCAGCTTCAATGCACGGATACATCACCTCGGAAGTTTTCATGGGTCGTACAGCCCAGTGCTGCTGACTGTGATGAGGATGCCTCTTCTGCAGCATCGGCACCTGATGCGAAACAACTTGAGGCTGATCTCTATCCAATCCTGGCGCATTTTCTCAGGGCCAGTCCTGACCTGAACCCGGTTTATCCCAAACGGATCGACGAGAAAACCTCATCAAATAAGCTTGGCCCTAAGGCCAACGAGTGGCTACACCCTGACATGGTGGGACTGGAAAATCTGATGTCCGAATGGACGTCGCAAGTACAGGACTGTGCTGAGCTTGCTGGAGATCAGCGAGCGAGATTGTGGTCATTCGAAGTAAAGCTCAAAATTTCTCGCTCGTCTGTTCGCAGAGATTATTTCCAGGCGGTATCGAATTCATCATGGGCACATTTCGGCTACCTAGTCGCCGCACAGGTGGATCAGGATGCCACTCCGGAATTGAAAATGTTGCATGGGCTACACGGCATCGGTCTGGTGGTGCTCAACACTGAGAACCCAGCGGATAGCGAGGTACGTATTCCTGCAAGAGAGCGTCCTGCGACTGACTGGGTGGCTGCGAACCGACTTGCCGCGGAAAACAAGGACTTCCTGAATTTCACCAAACTGGTCCGTAATTATTTCAAGACGGGCAGCATCAGCGAAAAGGACTGGGACATTCCGAAGAGCTATCCAGCCGGGGAGTAGCTGTAGGAACTCCACATCACTCCGGAATGTGGTTGGGCAATCAGCGAGCAGACGTTGTCGGCTGACAGCCCGCCACAACAATCCGCGCCTTGAATTCCTCCATCGATTCACCTGGGCGGGCTCCAGCGATCTTGAGCTCACGTGCGCGCGCCTCCATCGCGGGTACCGACGACCACCATGCCACTGCCGCGGGCTTTTCCTTGCCAAGTACCTTCCGCAGCTTGGCTCGGATGAATCCAGGATTCAACGGCTGCCCTGTCCCCTCTGCCTCACGCGCCTGACAGGCAAGTTGCACGGCGGCAAGTAGGTCTGTATCCGACACGTTCATTGCTACCCATTCAGCGACGACTGGATGGCCCGATCCGACAAGAACACCTTGGTCATGAAGCAACGCAGCAATAGCTTCATGCCTCTCATTCCTGCCGGCGGCGAGCATTCGCTCCTCACGGGTAGTTGATGCCGCCGGTTGGGATGGTGGGTTGTCTCTCCGTCCTCTGATGTGTGTCGGGTATGCCGTCCTTGGCCTGGACGGGTAGCGCGCCGGATTTGGCTGCACGACATTGGGAGCGCCAGCGCCGGTGGCGGCCTCAGCCCAGTTGTCCACTCTGCCAGGCATCGTGTCTGGATAGCCTGTCAAATTCACGTCGGGTTTGCCGGGGGCGAGCAGAAGCACCTGCGCCAGCGGCAGCCGAAAAATCAGGTTGTCGCCAGGCAGCCGCTTGATCAGGCCGACACGTTCAAGCACCTCCAACGCTGTCCGGATATTCCGCTCACTGGGCTGCACGATCTGAATGCCGCGCCCCTTGGGGACATGGGTCTCGCAATAGGCGCGCAGCATCCCAAGGGAGATAGGCCGCGACTTGCCGACCACACCGGTCCGGATATCGACCCAGTACCTGAGCCACAGGTAGGCGCAGGAGGAAAGCGGTCCGACGCCGTGGGTGGCTTCGATTTCCTGAAGGGTGAGGTAGATCCCCTTCACGTCCAACCCTGGCAGAACAAGAATTGCATGGCGAGCTCCGTCTCGGCGATTGTGAACGATCGAGTACAGGGGTGACGCACATGACAGAACCTGCGTAGTCACCTACACGATCGACCGGGGTAGGTTCGCTCTTGTGAGGCACAGGTACAAGTCCATTATCCGTCCGGCTTCGGCCGGGTTGTATTCGTCTCAACTGCCCCTGTGGCAGAATTCCCCCTACACCTTCAATCGGCGTGTACCAAGGCATGTACCAAATGAAAACAACATATAGCCAGCACCGCCATCAGTGCGGCCTGCCGGCCTCACTCTAGATTCAGATTCAACGTGGAATAAATCATGTCCGGCAACCTCTTCATCGTCTCCGCCCCTTCCGGCGCCGGCAAATCCAGCCTGGTGAAGGCCCTGCTGGAACGCGATCCGGCGATCCGTCTGTCGATTTCCTACACCACGCGGGCGCCCCGCCCGGGCGAGATCGATGGGGTGCATTACCACTTCGTCAGCCGCGAAGAGTTCTCCGAGCGACTGGGCCACAGCGAATTCCTGGAAAGCGCCGAGGTCTACGGCAACTATTACGGCACCTCCCAGCCCTGGATCGAGAGCGAGCGCGCCGCCGGCCGCGACATCCTCCTGGAAATCGACTGGCAGGGCGCGGCCCAGGTGCGCCGCCTGGTGCCGGACGCCCTCTCCATCTTCATCCTGCCCCCCTCCATCGATGAACTGCGGCGACGTTTGCAAGGCCGCGGCAGCGACAGCGAGGAAGTCATCGCCCGGCGCATGGCAGCGGCGCGGGAGGACATTTCCCACTGCCTGGAATTCGATTATCTGGTGGTCAACGACCAGTTCGAAACGGCGCTGGCCGAACTCCAGGCCATCGCCCGCGCCGCGCGCCTCGCCATCCAGCGGCAGCAAAGCCATCTGGTGGGCCTGCTGGAAGATCTGATGCGACGGTAAGCCGCACCCGGTGGCAGGCGGAAATACCCGGCCTGCCCCGGAAAGGCTCAAGTTTCACCATGGGATTCCGATAAGCGTCAACACGCCTACCGGAACGTGCCTGCCCCGCCACATACCCCATGTCCGACCCGCAAACTAGCGCCGCGCTACAACATCTGGAGCGGCTCGCCCTGAACGAACGGATCGTCGCCACCCTGCCCGATCACGTTTCCATTTTTGACCTGGACTATGTCTATCGCCTGGTCAACGATACCTACTGCCGGATGCACGGCAAGCCGCGCGAGGCCATCGAAGGGCACAGCATCGCCGAACTGTTCGGCCACGAGGTGTTCGAGAAAACCATGAAACCCATGGCGGACCGCTGTCTGGCCGGCGAAGTGGTGCGCTATGAAGACTGGTTCAGCTTCCACAACGGCGGCCGCCGCTACCTGAGCGTGATCCTCAATCCTTACCGCATCGAGGAGGGTGCCATCGTCGGCGGCATCGTCAGCGCGCGCGACCTCACCGAGCAGCGTCTCTACCAGGATGCCTTGCGGGTAAGCGAGGCGAATTACCACTCCCTGTTCGACAACATGCTGCATGGCTACGCCTATTGCCGCATGGAGTATCAACACGGCGCTCCAGTCGATTTCATCTATTTGCTCGTGAATCGCGCCTTCGAAGTCCAGACCGGCCTCAAGGACGTGATCGGCCGCAAGGTCAGCGATCTGATTCCCGGCATTCGTGAAAACGCTCCGGAGTTGTTCGAGAATTATGGCCGGGTGGTGAAAACCGGCACCGCCGAGCAATTCGAGACCTATCTGGCGCCTCTGGACAAATGGTTCTCGGTTTCCGTCTATACCCCGGCGTCCGAGCATTTCATCGCGATCTTCGACAACATCACGGATCAAAAGAAATCTCGGCAGAAACTGCTGGAGCACCAGGAACACACCCTATTGCTGCTGGACTCCATGGCCGAAGGCATGTACGGGCTGGACGTCGAGGGCTTCTGTACTTTCGTCAATCCCGCCGCGTTACGCGTGCTCGGCTACGCACGGACGGAGGATCTGGTGGGGCGGCATATCCATGAAGTGATCCACCACAGCCATGCCGACGGCAGCCCCTATCATTCCGGCGACTGCCGCGCTTATCGCGCCTATCTGGACAACCAGTGCATCCATGTGGACAACGAGGTGTTCTGGCGCCGCGACGGCACATGTTTCCCGGTGGAATACTGGTCTTATCCCATGCTGGCCGGCGGCAAGACGGTGGGTTCGGTGGTCACCTTCCTCGACATCACGCAGCGCCGCGCGACCCAGGAACAACTGTTCTCCGCCACCAATATGCTGAAACTGGTGCTAGACACCGTGCCGCATTACGTGTTCTGGAAGGACCGGCAATTCCGCTATCTCGGCGCCAACCGGGCCTTCGCGCGGTTGGCTGGGCTGGCCGACCCACGGGAGGTGATCGGCAAGGACGATTACGACTTCGTCTGGCGCCCGTTCGCCCACCTCTACCAGGCAGACGACACCAAAGTCATGGAGAGCGGGGAGCCCAAGCACAACATCATCGAACCGATGGATATGGGCGACGGCGCGACCCACTGGCTGGAAACCAGCAAGGAACCGCTGCGCGATGCTCAGGGCCAGGTGATCGGGGTGCTCGGTCTTTTCAAGGACGTGACTGCGCGCATCCAGGCGGAAGAAAAACTGCGTCAGGCCGCCAAGGTGTTCGAGAGCACCACCGAGGGCGTGATGATCACCGATGCCGAGAGACGCATCGTTGCGGTCAACCAGGCCTTCTCCGACATCACCGGTTACTCGGAACGGGAAATACTGG
>CAIXFP010000674.1 GCA_903918705.1 uncultured Pseudomonadota bacterium | reverse complement strand
GAAGTTGTAGGTCGCGCCCCCTTCCACCAGGCCCGTGCCGTACATCTGCAAATTCGTGCTGCTGGTCTGGTTCCAGCCCGTCAGGGTCGGCACCACCTGCAACACCGGCTGGCTGGTCGAGCCGAACACCTGCAGGGTGGTGACGCCGTTGGCGTAGCCCGGCACCACCAACGTGGCGCTGGTGCCGTCCGTCGACGCCGACGTCGGGTTGAGCAGGTTGGCCCGCGCCGCGCCATTGCTGTCCGTCCAGTGCAGAATCACGCCCGTCGACGTGGATAGGCCGGTGCCGGTCAGCGTGATGGCCTGGCCGGGGTTGGCCGAGGCCAGCGCCGCGTTCGCCGGCGTGCCCGAGAAGGCCGTCGCCGTGATGCCCGCAAGGCTCACGCTGTACGTAGCGCTCGTCCCGCCGGCCGTCTTCACCGTGATCGGACCGAAGGCGCCGTTGGAAAGCGGTACCGTCATGTAGACCTGGCCGTTGCCGTATTGCCCGACGCTGTAGTCGTACACCGACTGCACGTCCGGTCCCGTGCCCGCGCCCGCGTCCGTACTCACCGTGCTGCCCAGGTCGTATTCGCTGTTGTTCCCCTCCACGAAGCCCGAGCCGTACAGGTACACGTAAGCCACGCTCCCGTCCGACGCCACCGAGCTCACGCTGATCCCGGTCACCGTCGGCAGGATTTGCAGCCGAATTGCCGTACCCGTGTTGTCGCCCACCACCCGCACCGTGCCGGTGACAGCACTGAGCGGCACTGTGATCGTCGCGCTGGTGCCATCAGAAGCCACCGTAGTCGGCCGCACCGAGTACTGGCCCAGGGTGCCGTTGCTGTCGATGGTCTGGAAGATCACGTCCGTGCTCGTGTCGAAGCCGCTGCCCGTAAGGGTGATGCTCTGGCCCGGGTTGGCCGAGGCCTGCCCGGCGTTGGCCGCCGTGCCGCTACCGGCCGTGGCCGTGATGCCGGTGAAGGTCAGCCCGAAGACGGCGCTGCTGCCCCCCACCGTGCTCACCCGGATCGGGCCGGTCGAGGCGCCCGTGGGCACGCTCACGTTCAACTGGCCGTTGATGATGTTGCTGTAGTAGACGTCCGCCCCATAGTTGCGCGACGGGTCCGTCACCGCCTGGCTGCCGAACCACACCGTGCTGGTCCCTTCGGCAAAGCCGGATCCCGTCAGCGTCAGGGTGCTGCCGTCATAGCTGCGGCCGGCCCCCAGGTTGACGTCGGTCAGCGTCGGCACCACCTGCAACAGGATGCCGGCCTTCTCGCGGGCCAGGCGCACGTCGCCCGTGGTGGCTTCGTTGGGCACCACCACCGTCAGGCTGGTGCCGTCTGCCGCCACGCTCACCGGGTTCACCGTGCTGGTGTACAGGTTGCCGCTGGTGTCCAGGGCGGTGAAGACCACCTGGTCGCCCGCCACCAGCCCGCTGCCCGTGAGGGTGATGGTCTGGCCCACGTTGGCCGAGGCGGTGCCAGCGCTGGCCGGGGTGCCGCTGGCCGCCGTGGCGCTGATGCCGGACAAACGGGTACTTCCGGCCGCCAGTCGTTCGACAGACACGGTATAGGTGCCGGTGTAGGAACTGCTGCCGCTGCCCGCCGTGGTCGGGTTGTAGGCGTTGTTGTAGTAGCCGCTGACCCCCAGGTAGTAAATGCCGCTGGTCGCGATGGACACCTGCCAGGCGTTGTTGCCGCTGGGATAGAAATACTGGGTGGCGACTTCCTTGCCGGTGGCGTCGAACAGCCGCAGGTGGGTGTATGAGCTGCCGTTCATGTTCAAGGTGAGCTGATCGCCGGCCGTCAGGGCGAGCTGGTACATGTCCACGTCCAGGCCGGTGTCGATGCTGCTGCTCAACGTCACATGCTGGTTGCCGCCCAGCGTCACGGCCTGGGCTGAGGCCAGGGTGTCGCCCACATCAGCGACATAGGTCTGGGTGCCCTGGTCGGCGATCGTCACGCCCTTGCGCAGGGTCGCGTTGCCGCCGTTGGTGCTTACCGTGATGACGCCGTTGGTCACCCCCGCCGGCACCGTCAGGGTCAGCAATTGCTGGTCGGTCGAACTGCCATTGCTGTCGTAGATCGTCTTCACACTGAGCACAGTGGCAGATATGCCGTCGATCTGCGCCGTCAGCTCACTGCTGGCCAGGCCGGAACCCTCCAGGATGATGGTGTTGCCGCTGGCCACGGTGCCGCCCACGGAACGCAGGGTCGGCACGATTTGCAGGTTGAAGCTGGCGTTGCTGCCCAGCACCGTCACCGCCCCGCTCTTCGCCAGGGCCGGCACCTGGATGGTGAGGCTCTTGCCATCGCCGCTGGCGCTGCCAGTGCGGGTGATGGTGCCGCTGGTGCCGCTATCATCCTGCCCCACGAATTGCACCAGGGTGCTGTTGCTGAAGCCCTGGCCGGTGAGGGTGATGCTCTGCCCGGTGTTGGCCGAGGCCACGCCGAGATTGGCCGCCAGGCCGGACGCCGCGCTGGCCGTGATGCCGGTGAACTGCACCGTGGGTTGGGCGCCAAAACTGGGCGCCGCGATCTGGGCATAGCCGCCCGCCGTGGTCACCCGGATCGGGCCGTCCAGGGTCAGCGGCGCCACCACGTAGTAGGTGTCGTTGGCGCTGCCCGTCACATCGAACGGCGAGTTGTTGCTGATGTTGTCCACCAGCGTCGTGCCGCCAATGGTGAGGGTGCTGGCCCCTTCCATGAAGCCCGAGCCGTTCAGGTAGAAGGCGTTGTCCGTACCCGGCCGGCCGCTCGACAACCCGGTCAGGGTCGGCACGATCTGCAGCGGCAGGGTGGCGCTGCCGTTCACCGTCTGCACGTTGCTCGCGCTGTAGTTGCTGAAAGCGGCGCTGAACTTCGTCTGTCCGTCCACCGACACCAGGATGCGGTCCGGGCCCGCGCTGGTGTTGGTGCCGTCCCAACTGTCGAGGATGTAGAGGTCGTAGCTCAGGGTGTAGGTCTGGCCCGCCGTGAGCCCGGTCAGGTTGAGGGTCTGGCTGTTGTTGTTGAAGCGCCCGGAGAACTGGGTGAGGATGCCCGGCGCCGAGTTGTCGGTGGTCGGATTGCTCCACGCGGCGTTGGCGCCGTTCTGGAAATTGTCCGAGAAGATGACGGTGTTGCCCTGTTTGACCGCGACGTTGTCCAGGCCCCAGCTCTCGTTGTTGATGTCTTCCAGTCCACCATCGGCAAAGCGGATGGCCGCCGTGCTGCTGCCGGCCGTGAATTGCAACGTGAAGCCGCGGTAGATGGCGTCGCTGTAGCTGTTGCTCGCCAGGTTGGGTTCGTTCACTCCGGTGTTGACCACCTGGATCGCGCCCGTGGTGGCCAGCCCCGGCACCTGCACCTGCATGCGCGTGCCAGTGGCGTTGATCACCAACGGCGCCACCGACGCGGCGACCACGTTGCCGGCATTGTCCCGGGTCTGGAACACCACTTGGGTGTTGACGCCGAAGTTCGTGCCCTGCAGTTCGATGATCTGGTTGGCGTTGGCCGAGGCCACCGTGGCGTTGGCCGCCACGCCGGCAGTGGCATTGGCGATGACCCCGGTCAGGGTCGGCGTCTTGATCGCCGGGTCGTAGTTCAGATCGACCCGGTACACCACGCCCTGGGTGGAGGACACCAGCAGTTTGCCGGAGGCGTCAAAAGCCAGGCCGGTGATTTCGTTGTTGTCCACGCCCTGCAGCGACAGGGTGACCCGGCGCAGTTCGGCACCGGTGCTCTTGTCCACCAGCACCACGTCGTTGCTCTGGGTGGAGCCGATCCAGAAGTTGCCCGTGCCGGGATCGATGGCCATGCCCGCCCAGGAGGATGTGTTGATGGGCAGGCTGATGCTGTGGATCAGCGTCCCCGTCGTCGCGCTCAGCTCCTTCATGGTGGTGGAGCCGTAGGGCAGGATGAACAGATGGCCGCTGGCCGGGTCATAAAGCCCGCCCACCAGGTCGTAGTTC
>CAIXFP010000673.1 GCA_903918705.1 uncultured Pseudomonadota bacterium | reverse complement strand
CCACCACCAGGCCCCAGAAGGTGAAGGGCAGGCGGCCCAGGCCCAGCGTTTCGGTGAGGTGCCCCACCGGCCCTTGCGGCCCCAGGACCAGCAGCAGGTAGAAGCCCAGCACCGTGGGCGGCATCACCAGGGGCAGGTTGACCAGGGCGCCCAGCGCGGCCTTCCAGGCGGAGCGGGTATGGGCCAGCCACCAGGCGATGGGCGTGGCGATGAGCAGCAACAAAGTCGTGGTGACGCCGGCCAGCTTGAGGGTGAGCCAGATGGCGACGAGGTCGGCGGGGGTCACAGTTGACCGATCTTTTTCAGCGCATCGGCCAGCCGCTCGGCCCCGTCGATGGGGTTGTTCTCGAACACCATCATGTAGCGGTATTCGCGCCCGGCCCTGGCTTCCCACAGCTTGCCCAGCTTCAACTTCAGCTCGGAGTCGGTGTTGTCCCGGTCGTCCCCCTTGGTTTCCAGGGCGATGAGGCGGCCTGTCTTGGTCCTGACGATGAAATCCGGGTAGTGGTTCAGGAAGCCGTTGATCCTGAAGCCCTTGCCGCGCGAGCCGTTGCGATGCCACCACCGCACGCTGTCCAGGTTAGCCACGTCGTTGATCACCCGGCCTTCGAAATAGCCCATGGCTGCCTCGGTCACATACAGGCTCTTCGGCACGGCGGAGGCATTGGCACTGGGCGTGATGGTCTCGGCCAGGGCGAAGCCGGGTTGCAGGACGATGCGGTCCACGTCCAGCAGGTCGCTGAAGGTCTTTTGCGCGTGGGCGTTGGCCAGGGTGGTGATTTTCTGCCTGATCTTGCGCACGTAGGCCACGTCCCGCTCGATGCAGTCGCGCAACTGTTCGCCGCTCATGCCGGACACCACCCGGCGCAGGTAGGCCTTCACTTCCGGGTCGGTGATGGGGACCAGATTGCCGATCAGCTCGGCCAGGCGGGAAACCAGGTTCATCTCCTGGCTGTCGCGGGCCAGGCTCAGCAGGTAATTCGTGAACAACGCCCGTTCCCGTGCCGCCAGCTTGAAGGCGCGCGGGGCATAGTTCTCGTCGCCCGATTGTTCCAGGTCCACCCGGTAGACCTCGGCTTCCACGTCCTCGAAAGAAATCGCCGCATCGCACTGGGACAGGCGGAATTCCTTCAGCAATTCTTCGCGCTCGAACAACTGGAAGGGCTGGTCTTCGGCGAAAAACCCGGCATGAGGCACCGGGATGAAAAACTGGGGCAGGCGCACGGCCAGGGCATCGTCGCGGAAGATGTCCTTGATCTTGTGGCGGTTCATCTTGTCTTCCAATTCCGCTGAAACGGCGGCGTCGCCGGCCTCGGCCTGGGCGGCGAATGCCTGGTTCTCGGCCAGGGCGCGGGCCTTGAGGTCGGCAACGAAGGCCGCGCCCGGAACTTCCGGCGCCGCCTCCGGCCCGGCGCCGGGGTGGGCAGGATCGCCGACCAGTGCGGCGGCGGCTTCCCAGTCGGGCGCCACGGCGCTCACGTCCAGTTCCTCCACCGCCTCGGCCGCCGCTTCCCCGAACAGGCCGGGCAAGCTGGGCTGCGGCACCGCCCCGTTGCCTGCCGGCGGCGCTGCCGCCTGGGCGTCGATGGCGCGATAGTCCTTGTCGGAAAAGCCGGCCCGGTTCAGGCCCTTCACCACGTTTTGCAGCGTGTCCATGAAGCGGTTGCTGGCCGTGAACACATAGGACAGGTTCAACAGGTCGTTGCCGTGCTGCTGTACATGGGGCATGCGCAGCACGCGGCCGAGAATCTGCTCCAC
This sequence comes from uncultured Pseudomonadota bacterium, assembly GCA_903918705.1. Taxonomy (GTDB): domain Bacteria; phylum Pseudomonadota; class Gammaproteobacteria; order Burkholderiales; family Thiobacillaceae; genus PFJX01. Next base: position 2,547 of record CAIXFP010000673.1, on the reverse strand, counting down.
GTCCACCGGCGAGGATTTGTCCGCCAATGACGCCAGGATGTAGGCGAAGGGGCAATCCCAGCCTTCCTTGAGGGCGTTGACGGTGATGATGAAGCGCACCGGGCAATCCCGGCGCATCAGGTCCACGCCCTTCAATTCGTTGATGTCGGCGGTCTTGATCCGGATCTGCTCGGGCGGCACCTTCAGTTCCACCAGCTTTTCCCGGATCTTCTCGAAGGTGGTGTTGTCCTCACCGGTGCGCGGCTGCGCCTGGAACAACACGATGGGGCGGATGTACTTGCCGCCCGCCGCCTCCTCCTGAACCGCCAGGTCTTCGAGCTGGCGGCGCAGGATCAGCGCCGATTCGATTACCTCGCCGCGGCTGGCGCGGTTGGCCACGATCACCGGCAGCTTCACCATGTGCTGCTTCTTCAGCGCCAGGGCGTCCACGAAGCTGACGATGTTGCTGTTGCTGCGCGGCGTGGCGGTGAGATCGAGGATGAAATCCGGGTTCAGGTTCTTCAGCATCTCCACGGACAACTCGCTTTCCGCGTTGTGGCTCTCGTCCACCACCACCACCGGCCGCAGGCGGCGGATGACGTTGATCAGCGCCGAAGCGTCGTGCTCGGGCAACAACCAGTCGCCGCCCTCGTCCGGCTGCAGGAAGGAGGCCAGGTTGCCGTTCTCCTGGTAAATCTTGCGGTCCTCCTTGTTGCGGGCGCGCAGGGAATCGAAACTCATCACCACGATGGAAAGCTGCTCCCGCGCCGTATCGAAGGAGAAGCCGGCGCCCATCAACAGGTCGCGCTTCTCGTACACCGCCACCCGGTGGCGGAACAACTGGTCCAGGCGCTTGCGGTAGGGGTGTTCAGGGGTGGAGAGCGCCTTCACCGTCTGCTCCAGGATGGTCAGCGACGGCACCAGCCACACCACCAGCCTGGGCCGCGTCGGGCTCTGCCGGCCCAGGGCGGAAAAGATCGTGTCCAGCGCGTTCACCGCGATGAAGGTCTTGCCGCCCGCCGTGGGCACCTTGGCGCACAGGTGGGGCACGCCCGGCACGGTGTTCTTGTAGGGCGCCATGCCGGCAGCGCCGCCCACCCGCACGCCCTTGGCGGCCCAGTGCTCGTGGAAGGCCCGGGCCAGGTCCGGCGTGGCATCCAGCACCTCCAGGTAAGCCGCCAGGTCGTCCAGCACCCTGGCCTGATAGTCCTTCAGTTCCATGGGGCGGGCTCCTCGGCGTGGTAGGGCTCACGTTCTGCGCGGCGCACATGCACCACCTCGACCCGACTCGTCACTCGATAAAACACTAGGAACGCCCCCTTCGCCACCACCAGACGGCGCAGGCCGGGGGCCATCTCATAAGCGGGCGCGATATTTGGATTCTCCGCCAGAGCCAGGACTTCTTTCTTGATGCCGCCAATCATTCGACGCGCCAAGGCATGGCCGCCGACATCGGTGTAATGCTCGCCGATGTTCTCCAGGTCCAGCCTGGCCCTATCGGACAACTCAACCCGCATACCTGGCTTCCAGGTCGTTGAACACGGTTTCGGCGTCATGCCAGACGGTATTCGGGTCATCGGCTTCCGCGATGGCCGCCTCCAGCGTGCGCTTGAGGTCGGCGGCCTCATGCGCCGCCCTTAGTTGAGCGGCGCTGTCAGGGCGGGCGGCCCGGTTTGCCGGTAGTGCACCAGGCTGCCACCCGCGCGCGTCCACCCGCGCTTCCTGTATTCCCAGCTCGCGCAACAGGCCCAGCGCTTTGGTGACATCGCGAAACTCGCGCGGCTGCGGCCCTCTGGCCTTGGTCAATACGGCGCTGCCTTTACGGGTTTCCGCCTCGATGTGAAATACCCCGCCGGTTGCCACCAAGGCCACGGAAAGCACCCCGCCGGTTTCGATGGTGGTGCGGAATTGATCCAGATTCAGTTTGTGCATGGCATCTCCTGGTGCTGCATGGGCAGTTGATGAATGGTTAACAAAATAACACGCCCATGCTGACAAATAGTTGCTGTTTGTACGTGCTCCGTCCGCCAGGCTGACTTCAGAAGCGCGTGATGTCGCGCGGAATCTTCTTGAACACGATGCCGTGCTGTTTCATGAACGCCGCCGAGAGCAGGCAGCGGTCGGCGTAGATGATGAAGGTGCCGGGCTTTTCGCCGCTCCCGAAGCGCAGGCCGGCGAGGAAATCCAGGTCCAGGCGGGTGGCCCGGTCCGGTTCGTAGTGGAACAGCCAGGCGGTGTCCCGATTCAGGCCCAGCAGGTAGGGGCTGTGGGGATTGTCCGGCGTGGCGCGGTCTTCCACCGGAATGCCCTCGCTGTAGGCCACGTAGTCGCGGATGGCAGCCGTGCCCACCGCCTCGTTGAGGTTGTCGTCGGGAAGGAAGATGGGCTCGCCGACGGTGTAGTAGTCGAAGCCGCCGCCTGTGCCGGGGGTGGATTTCGTGCCGTTGCCGTAGCCGGCCATCACGCGGCGGATACGCTCGGCGGTGATGGTCTCGGCATATTTCTCCGCTTCAATGAGGATGAAACGTCGATGGCCTCCATCTTCGGCATTGCGCTGAAGTACTGCAT
>CAIXFP010000672.1 GCA_903918705.1 uncultured Pseudomonadota bacterium | reverse complement strand
GCACCAGTTCCCGGATCGGAAACAGCAGGTTGGGGGTGTCGTTGGCCATAGGGTTATTGTATATAAATACTTGCACATGCGTAATTTATATGTAGAATTATGCCCGTCCGAAGCGACGCAAGCCCAAGCGATGCGGCTTTGAATATCAGCATTTGCTAATTTATTGATTCAGCCCTCTGAACCTGCCTCTGGAGTCCACCATGACCAAACCCGCCCTGCTTTCCCTATCCCTCCTGGCCGCAAGCCTCGTCGCTCTATCGGCATGCGCCGGCGACCCCGTGGCCGGCAAGCAAAAAGCCACAGCCTGCCAGGCCTGCCACGGCAGCGAAAACTTCGGTGGTATCTTCTATACCCTGCAACTGGGCGGCCGCGATGCCGACAAACTGGTCGTCAAGACCATGAAGTACAAGACCGGCAAGACCTTCCAACCCATGATGAATTTGGTGACCTCGTTCTACAGCGAGAAGGAAATCGAAGACATTGCCGCTTATTACAAATCGCTGGGCAAGCCGGCCTTTACCTCGCCGCTGTTCACCATCAAGGGAGATGACAGTGCCCAAATGGTGGAAGCAACCGCCGCGCCAACTGTCCCCGTCGCGGCTCAGGCGGCCCCCGCGATGCCATTGCCCGGCGCAGGCTACCAGGCAGATCCCGCCGGCTATGTACCCACCGGGAAATGGGCGACAAGTTACTGAGTGACGCTCATCCTCTCCCCCCGCCAAGGGGGAATTTTCCACCACGACCCTGAGTTTCCATGAAAGCCCTTCCTGTTCTCCTGCTCCTGGGCCTCTCCCTGGCCGCACGGGCCGACACACCACGGCAGGTCCTGGCTCGCCTCCAGGCCGCGGCGGCCCACCCGGCGTCTGCGGAACGCGGCGATCAACTCTTTCACGACAAGTTCAGCGGCGGAAAGACGGAGTCCTGCTCTACCTGTCACACCGCGGACCCCAGGGTTGCGGGTCGCCACGCGCGGACCAACAAGGCCATTGAACCCCTGGCGCCCGTCGCCAACCGGGAACGTTTCAGCGACCCGGAGAAGGTGGAAAAGTGGTTCTGGCGCAACTGCAATGAAGTCCTGGGCCGGGCCTGCACCGCCCAGGAAAAGGTGGATTTCGCCGCCTACCTTCTCGCGCAGAAGTGACCGCCATGCGTGCCAGCCTGATCGCTTTCTCACTATTGGCCAGCACCACGGCGGCGGCCGAGGCTGTCCTGCCCATGCCATCCTCGCCCCTCTACGTCAGCGAATGCGGCAGTTGCCACACCGCCTATGCCCCCGGCTATCTGCCGGCCCGGTCCTGGGCCAGGCTGATGAGCGAACTGAATCGGCATTTCGGCGAGGACGCCAGCCTGAAGGCGGCCGAACGCGACCTGCTTACCGCGCAACTTCAGTCCCTGGCCCTGGATACGAGTTACGCCAATCCGGCCATCGCCGCCCGCAATGGTGGCGCGTGGGCTAGCGAAGCACCGTTGCGCCTCAGCACCTCGCCGTTCTTTCACTACATGCACGATGAAGTGCCCGACAGCATATGGGCGCGCCCGCAAATAGCCAGCAAGGCCAACTGCGTCGCCTGCCATCCCCATGCCGACCAGGGCCGCTATTCCGAATCCGAAATCCGCATACCCAAGTAAGCCCAACTAGCTGTCCCGCCGCCGAGGCCGCGGAAAGCCGCCGCAAGCGCGCCCCGTGCGCTAGCATCCGGGCATCCCGCAACCGGAGCCCGCCATGCCCGCGCAAGCCCAACTGTCGCACACCGCCGACCTGCGTATCGATGCCGGATGGATCGTTCCCGTGCAACCCGCGGGGCTCGTGCTGGCCGGCCACAGCCTGCTGGTGAACGCGGGGCGCATCGCCGCCATTCTGCCCTGCGACGCGGCGGACGCCTGGACTTGCCGGGAGCGGGTAAGCCTGCCCGGCCACGTACTGATTCCCGGCCTGGTCAACCTGCATACCCACGCGGCCATGACTTTGCTGCGCGGCTATGCCGACGACCTGCCGCTGATGGACTGGCTCCAGCACCATATCTGGCCGGCGGAACAGCACCACGCCAGCCACGACTTCGTCCGCGACGGGACGCTGCTGGCCTGCCTGGAAATGCTCAGGGGCGGCATCACCTGTTTCAACGACATGTATTTCTTCGCGGAAGGCGCGGTGGCGGCGGCGGTGCAAGCTGGCCTGCGAATCGCCGCCGGGCTGATCCTGGTGGATTTCCCCACCGGCTATGCCGCCGACCCGGACGGTTACCTGCAGAAAGGCCTGGCCCTGCGCGACGCCTGGCTGGAGCACCCCCTGGTCAACTTCTGCCTGGCGCCCCACGCTCCCTATACGGTGAGCGACGCCAGCCTGGAAAAGATCATGACCTATGCCGAGCAGATCGATCTGCCGGTCCACATCCACCTGCACGAAACCACGGACGAACTGCGGCAAAGCCGCGAGCAATACAGGGTCCGCCCCCTGGCCCGGCTGAAATCCCTGGGGCTGCTCTCGCCGGGGTTGATCGCCGTGCATGGCGTGCATCTCAACGACATGGAAATCGGCTGGCTGGGCAGCCACGGCTGCCACGTGGCCCACTGCCCGGCTTCCAACCTCAAGCTCGGCAGCGGCATCGCCCCGGTGGCCAAACTGCTGGCTGAGGGGGTCAACGTCGGCCTGGGCACGGATGGCGCCGCCAGCAACAATCGCCTCGACCTGTTCGGCGAGATGCGCCTGGCCGCGCTCCTCGCCAAGGGCATCACGAGCAACCCCGCCGCCCTGCCCGCCGCCCGCGCCCTGGAAATGGCCACCCTGAACGGCGCCCGCGCCCTGGGCCTGGATAGGGAGATCGGCTCACTGGAAGTCGGCAAGCAGGCAGACATCGTCGCCGTCGACCTCGCCCAGGCCGGCAGCCAACCCTGTTACGACCCCCTCTCCGACCTGGTCTACAGCGTCGGCCGCGATCAGGTCAGCCACGTCTGGGTGGGCGGCCAACCACGCGTGGAGGCGGGCCTCTGCCTGAGCCTGGACAGCGGGGACATCCTGCGCACGGCGGCCAGGTGGCGGGGGGCCATCAGCCGGGGCTGAAGCCCGTCGCGGCATGGCGGCGGGTGTTGGGCACGCCACGCCTTGCCCAACCTTCGGCTGGCATTTCCGCGTCAAAGAAAATCAAAGCGCCCAGGTGAGCCATGGTCCCCTGCCCTGCGTCGAGGGGTGGCGACGGCTATGGATCGAGACCGCTCACCAGGACGCTGACCAGGGGCACCGGGCGCAACCCCGCCGGCCCGGTGAAACTGCCCGCCACCGGCGGCACGGCCTCCGGGTGTCGGGCAACGGCGACGGGGATGTGGCGGTTGTCGGTGAGTTCGCCGCTGGTGGGATCGAATCCCTTCCAGCCCGGGCCGGGCAGGTAGACCTCGGCCCAGGCGTGGGTGGAGCCGATGGCGTTGGAGGTGGCGGAGATGTCCAGGTAGCCGCTCACGAAGCGGCTGGCCAGGCCCAGGTGGCGGCAGCCTTCCATGAACAGGGCGGCGAAGTCGCGGCATGAACCCGTGCCGCTGGCCAGGGTCTGGGCCGGCGACTGCACGCCCGGCGCCTCCCGCGCCTGGTAGACGAAGCGGCCGGCGATGTCGCGGTTCATGCGGTCGAGCAGCACGTAGGTCTCGATGGGGCCACGGCGGCAGCCCAAGCTGTCGAGCCAGCCCAGCAGGGCGAGCCGGTCCTGGCCGTAGACACTCTGGCGGAAGGCGGCGAGATCGGGCAGCTCCGCCGGCGCATAGTCGAAGGGATGGCTGACCGCGTAGGCCTCCACCACGAAATCCAGGGGCGCGTCCTCAAACATCTGGACGCGTATCGTATTGGCGATGCGCACATGGTCCGAGGCCTGGAGGAAATCGACGCTGGCGACGGAATTGTCGAGGGCGTCGCGCTGCCAGCGTAGGGTGTGGGCGGGGGAGATGTCGAGAGTGGCGGATTCGACGCGCAAGGCATGGCTCTCGCGCGGGCGCAACAAGAGCCGGTGCGTTTGCAGGGTCACGAAGCTGGCGAAGCGGTATTCGGTGATGTGGCAGATTTTCAGGCGGCGCATGGGTCAGGCGGAATACCAGAGGACGGCACAGAAATGACAGGCGGTGCCTGCCATGACGAAGAGGTGCCAGATGAAATGGCCGAATTTGAGCCGCGCGTCGGTCAGATAGAACACCACCCCTACCGTGTAGGCGAGCCCGCCCGCCACCAGCCAGGCCACTCCGGTGGCGGCGACCTTTTCCAGCAGAGGCGCCGCGGCAATGACCACCAGCCAGCCCATGGCCAGGTAGAGGCCGGTGGACTGCAGGGGATGGCGCAGCCGGTCGCAGGCCTTGTGCACCAGCCCCAGGGCGGCCAGGCCCCAGACCAGGCCGCACAGGGTCCAGCCCCAGGGGCCGTGCAGGGCGCCCAGGGCGAACGGGGTATAGCTGCCGGCGATGAACAGGTAGATGGCGCCGTG
>CAIXFP010000671.1 GCA_903918705.1 uncultured Pseudomonadota bacterium | reverse complement strand
GGAACGCGCGGAAGCCGAATATCTGGTGCGGGCCACCGGCTACCTCAAGACCCTGGACGATTTCGCCGACATCGCCGTGGGACTGGGGAAGAACGGCGTGCCGGTGTTGCTGAAGGACGTGGCGCGCATTCAGGAGGGGCCGCAACTGCGGCAGGGCATCGCCGACCTCAACGGCGAGGGGGAGACCGTGGGCGGGGTCATCGTCATGCGCTCCGGCGGCAACGCCCGCGACACCATCGTGGCGGTGAAGCAGAAGCTGGCGGAACTGGCCAGGGGGCTGCCGGCCGGAGTGGAAATCGTGCCGGTGTACGACCGGTCCGGCCTCATCGAACGCGCGGTGGAAACCCTGTCCCACAAGCTGCTGGAGGAATTCGTTGTGGTGGCCCTGGTCTGCCTGGCCTTCCTGTTCCACCTGCGCTCGGCCCTGGTGGCCATCGTCTCCCTGCCCCTGGGGGTGCTGATGGCCTTTCTGGTCATGCACGAACAGGGCGTCGCCGCCAACATCATGTCGTTGGGCGGCATCGCCATCGCCATCGGCGCCATGATGGACGCCGCCATCGTCATGATCGAGAACGCCCACAAGCATCTGGAAGCGTGGCGCCGCGAGCATCCCGACGCGGTGCCCGATTCCGCCGAGTATTTCCGCCTGGCGGGTGATGCCGCCGTGGAAGTGGGGCCGGCCCTTTTCTTCAGCCTGTTGATCATCACCGTCAGCTTCCTGCCGGTGTTCACTCTGGAAGCCCAGGAAGGCCGCTTGTTCTCGCCCCTGGCCTTCACCAAGACCTACGCCATGGCCGCCGCCGCCGGCTGGTCGGTGACCCTGGTGCCGGTGCTGATGGGCTTCCTCCTGCGCGGGCGCATCCCCGACGAGCAGCGCAACCCGCTCAACCGCTTCCTCATGGCCGTGTACCGGCCACTGATCGGCCTCACCCTGCGACACCCCAAGACCCTGCTGCTGCTGGCCATGGCCCTGCTGGCGGCCACCTGGGTGCCCATCAGCCGGGTCGGCAGCGAGTTCATCCCGCCGCTCGACGAGGGCGACCTGCTCTACATGCCCACCACCCTGCCCGGCCTGTCCGTGGGCAAGGCGCAGCAGATCCTGCAACTGTCCGACCGCATGATGAAGACGGTGCCGGAGGTGAAGACGGTGTTCGGCAAGATCGGCCGCGCCGACACCGCCACCGACCCCGCGCCCCTGACCATGCTGGAAACCACCATCCAGTTGCAGCCCGAGGCGCAATGGCGGAAGGGCATGACCCTGGACGGCATCATCAAGGAACTGGACCGGGCGGTAAAAATCCCCAGCCTGGCCAACCTGTGGACCATGCCCATCCGCACCCGCATCGACATGCTCGCCACCGGCATCAAGAGCCCGGTGGGCGTGAAGATTTCCGGCCCCGACCTGGGCGAGATCGAGCGCATCGGCGGCCTGATCGAAAACGTGCTGAAGACGGTGCCGGGCACCGCGTCCGCCCAGACCGAACGGGCCGCCGCCGGGCGCTACCTGGACATCGACATCGACCGCAAGGCGGCGGCGCGCTATGGCCTGTCCATCGCCGAGATCCAGGAAACCGTGGCGACGGGCATCGGCGGCATGGTCATCGGGGAAACCGTGGAAGGTCTGGAGCGCTACCCCATCCAGGTGCGCTTCCCGCGTGAGGACCGGGACAGCTTCGCGGCCCTGGCCAGCCTGCCCATCGTCACACCGGACGGTGCCACCGTCACCCTGGGGGCGCTGGCGCGCATCCATGTGGCCGACGGCCCGGCCATGATCCGCAGTGAAAACGCCCGCCCCAACGGCTGGATCTACGTCGACATCACGGGCCGCGACATCGGCTCCTACGTGGCCGAAGCCCGCGCCCGGATCGACCGGGAAATCAAGCTGCCCACCGGCTATTCCATCGCCTGGTCCGGCCAGTACGAGTTCATGGAACGCGCCCTGGCCCGCCTCAAGCTGGTACTGCCGCTGACCCTGCTGATCATCATTACCCTGCTCTACTTCACCTTCCGCAGCGTCTGGCAGCCGGTATTGATCATGGCCACCCTGCCCTTCGCCCTGATCGGCGGCTACTGGTTGCTCTACCTGCTGCACTACAACCTGTCGGTGGCGGTGGGCGTGGGCTTCATCGCCCTGGCCGGGGTGGCTTCCGAATTCGGCGTGGTGAT
>CAIXFP010000670.1 GCA_903918705.1 uncultured Pseudomonadota bacterium | reverse complement strand
CCTCGTTCAAGCCCTTGACCAGGGCATTGCGCCGCGTCTGGTACATCAGGCGGATTTCCTCCACGCAATCCTGGGGCCCTTCCAGGGCGGTGATGGCCGCCACCTGGAGCGGCGTGAAGGTGCCGTAGTCGTGGTAGCTCTTGATCCGCGCCAGGGCCGCGCACAAGCGGGCGTTGCCGACCATGAAGCCGACCCGCCAGCCGGGCATGTTGTAGCTCTTGGACAGGGTGAAGAACTCCACCGCCACGTCCTTGGCACCCGGCACCTGCATGATGGAAGGCGCCTTGTAGCCGTCGAACACGATGTCGGCGTAGGCGATGTCGTGCACCACCAGGATGCCGTACTCCCGCGCCATGGCCACGATCTTCTCGAAGAACTCCAGTTCCACGCATTGCGTGGTGGGGTTGCTCGGGAAGTTGAGGATGAGCATCTTCGGCTTCGGCCAATGGTTGCGGATTGCCTTTTCCATTTCGTCGAAGAAGTTCACCCCGGGCGTCATGGGGATATGGCGGATGTCGGCGCCGGCAATCACCGGGCCGTAGATGTGGATGGGATAGCTGGGATTGGGCACCAGCACGATGTCGCCATGGTCCAGGGTGGCCAGGGCCAGGTGGGCAATGCCCTCCTTGGAACCGATGGTGACGATGGCTTCCTTTTCCGGGTCGAAGTCCACGTCGTAACGGGTCTTGTACCAGTTGCAGATGGCCTTGCGCAGGCGCGGAATACCCTTGGAAACCGAGTAACGGTGGGTGTCGCCGCGCCGCGCGGTCTCGATCATCTTCTCGACGATGTGGGGCGGGGTGGGCTGGTCGGGATTGCCCATGCCGAAGTCGATGATGTCTTCGCCGCGGCGCCGGGCGGCCATTTTCAGCTCGCCGGTGATGTTGAAGACGTAGGGCGGCAGGCGGGTGATTCTGGGAAATTCGTCCATCGGGAGGGGGTGCCGCAAGGAGCCGTAAAAGCGCGTAATCTTACGGGAGTCGGGCGCCCAGCGTCGAGCGCCGTAAGCTTTTGGCCCGTGACGGGCCTCCTCCATTTCACATGAAACTGCATCTTTCCCGTAGCTCCGACAGCAACCAGATCACCGGCCACGGCCCGAATCATGTGCTGGTGAACCGTGAACGCCATGAAACCAGCCTGATCGTGCTACCCGACGAAGTGGTGAGTCCATGGGTTGCGGTTTTTGAAAACCTGTCAGCCCGGGATTTCGACCTGGTGCTGATGCGCGCGCCGGAAATCGTGCTGCTGGGCTGTGGCGCCCGTCTGCGCTTTCCCTCCCCCGCCCTCTATGCCGGGCTGATCAAGGCGCGCATCGGGGTGGAGGTCATGGACACCGCCGCGGCATGTCGCACTTACAACATCCTGGCCGCGGAAGGACGTCGGGTGGCCGCGGCCCTGATCCTGGAGTAACCCAGGCTGCGCCATGGCCGTCATGCAAGCGTAAGCGTTTGTTTCAGTGCGACCTTGTTGATGCAACGTAACGCGCAACCGCGTCTTTGACCGCCTGTCGGATTGCGCCGTGCAAAGGCGCTGTTTTCCAGCGGGGGCCTTCGCCCAGCCAGTATATTGTGTCCGGAAATTGCCGATGCCACCGGGTGTAAGGTCTGGTCGGCTTGCTCCGACTGGGCGAGGGGTACTGCATTTCGGTCCTGAATTGGACCCGCGAATTTTCCGACATGGCCGCGCGGTCATGTCGCTGTGGCGTGCATCCTGGTGCCATTTGTCGAGGCACCGGCGGCGCCGTCACGAAAGCCGGCGCCAGGTTTCACGCTAAAATCCGCGCTTTCCCGCATCAGAGCCCGGCCCCATGTCCCGCGTCCTGTTCCTCAAGGGTGGTCCCGCCCTTTCCGAATTCCGCATCAACAAACTGCTGGAGGCTGTCGCCCCCTTGGGGGTCGCCGAGGCCCACGCGGAGCAGCGCTATTTCGTGGAAATCAGCGCCGACTTGAGCGCTGCCGACCTCGCCTTCCTTGGCGAGTTGCTACGGGCCGAAGCCCATGAGCCGGAAGCGGCGGCGCTGCTGATCACCCCACGCCTGGGCACCGTGTCGCCCTGGTCGTCCAAGGCCACGGACATCGCCGCCAACTGCGGCCTGGCCGCCATCACCCGGATCGAGCATGGCGTCGCCTGGAAATTGCTGAACAAGAAGGGCAAGCCGGTGAAGCCCGGCGTGGCGGAGGCGGCGTTGCCTTTTCTGCACGACCGCATGACCGAAAGTGTGCTGTTCGACGAACGCCAGGCGGAAAGATTGTTCCACCATGTGGCGCCGCAAGCACTGGCCTCGGTAGACATCCTGAAGGGGGGCAAGGGCGCGCTGGAAGACGCCAACGCGGCCATGGGCCTGGCTTTGTCGCCGGATGAAATCGACTACCTGGTGAAGAGCTTCAAGGCGGTGCAGCGCAATCCCACCGACGTGGAATTGATGATGTTCGCCCAGGCCAACTCCGAGCACTGCCGCCACAAGATCTTCAACGCCGAGTGGGTGATCGACGGCGAGCAGCAGACGGAATCCCTGTTTGGCATGATTCGCCACACCCACCACGTGCGTCCCCAGGGCACGCTGTCGGCCTACCACGACAACGCCTCGGTGATCGAAGGCGCCAGGATCGGCCGCTTCTACCCGGATGCGAAAGGCGTTTATGGCTTTCATCAGGAGCCCACCCACATCCTGATGAAGGTGGAGACCCACAACCACCCCACCGCCATCGCTCCCTTCGCCGGGGCGGCCACCGGCTCCGGCGGCGAGATCCGCGACGAGGGCGCGGTGGGCCAGGGTTCCAAGCCCAAGGCCGGCCTGTGCGGCTTCACCGTGTCCAACCTGGACATCCCCGGCTACCAGCAACCCTGGGAGCACGCCTACGGCCGCCCGGGGCGCATCGTCTCGCCGCTGCAGATCATGATCGACGGACCTTTGGGAGCCGCCGCCTTCAACAACGAGTTCGGCCGTCCCAACCTCACCGGCTATTTCCGCACCTTCGAACTGCAGGCTCCGGATGGCCGCATGCGCGGCTACCACAAGCCGATCATGTTGGCTGGCGGCCTCGGTAACATCCAGGAACGCCACATCGCCAAGCAGACCTTCGCCGCCGGCACCCTGTTGATCCAGTTGGGCGGCCCCGGCCTGCTGATCGGCCTGGGCGGGGGCGCGGCTTCCAGCATGGGTGCGGGTTCCAATGTCGAGGCGCTGGACTTCGATTCGGTGCAGCGCGGCAATCCGGAAATCCAGCGGCGTGCCCAGGAGGTCATCGACCGTTGCTGGCAGATGGGCGCGAAGAATCCGATCCTCTCGGTGCACGACGTGGGCGCCGGCGGCCTCTCCAACGCCATGCCGGAACTGGCCCACGGCGCCGGGCTGGGCGCGAAATTCGAACTGCGCGACGTGCCCAGCCTGGAGCCGGGCATGAGTCCGCGGGAAATCTGGTGCAACGAGGCCCAGGAACGCTACGTCCTGGCCATCGCCCCGGAGAGCCTGGCCTTGTTTCGGAAACTGTGCGAGCGGGAGCGTTGCCCCTATTCGGTGGTGGGTATCGCCACGGACGACGGCCACCTGACCGTGAGCGACCGTCATTTCGAGAACAACGCCGTCGACATGGAAATGGAGGTGCTGCTCGGCAAGCCGCCGCGCATGACCCGCGACGTGAAGCACGCGGCCCCGGTCCTGAAGCCCTTCAATGCCGGCGGCCTGGATTTGAATGAAGCCGCTTACCGAGTGCTGCGCCACCCCGCCGTGGCCAGCAAGTCTTTCCTCATCACCATCGGCGACCGTACCGTGGGCGGCTACACTGCCCGCGACCAGTTCGTCGGCCCCTGGCAAGTGCCGGTGGCGGACGTGGCGGTGACCACCATGGGCTACGAAACCCATTTGGGCGAGGCCATGGCCATGGGCGAACGCAGCCCCATCGCCCTGATCGACCCGGCCGCCTCCGGCCGCATGGCGGTGGCCGAGGCACTCACCAACTTGGCCGCCGCCCGGGTGGGCGACATTTCCGACGTGCGCCTCTCCGCCAACTGGATGGCCGCCGCCGGACAGCCCGGCGAGGACGCCGCCCTGTACGACACGGTGCGCGCCGTGGGCAAGGAGCTGTGCCCGCTATTGGGGATAAGCATTCCGGTGGGCAAGGATTCCATGTCCATGGCCACCCGCTGGGAAGTGGAAGGCGAGAAGAAGGCGGTGGTGTCGCCCCTGTCCCTCATCGTCACAGCCTTCGCCCCCAGCCCGGACGCGCGCCGCACCCTGACGCCGCAACTGCGCAGCGATCAAGGCGAGACCGACCTGATCCTGCTGGACCTGGGCCGCGGCCACAACCGCCTGGGCGGCTCCATCCTGGGCCAGGTCTACGGCGAACTGGGCGACGCCTGCCCGGACGTGGACGAACCGGCGCGCCTCAAGGCTTTCTTCGGCCTGATCCAGCGCCTCAACGCCGAGGGCAAGATTCTTGCGTATCACGACCGGTCCGACGGCGGCCTGTTCGCCGCGATCTGCGAGATGGCCTTCGCCGGCCATTGCGGCGTCGATCTGGACGTGGATGAACTCAGATACCACCGCCTCCACGACGACATCATGGAAGACGTGGCGGACGCTCCAGATCCCCACGAGCCCTACACCAGCCGCTTGTTTGGCATCCTGTTCAACGAGGAACTGGGTGCGGTGCTCCAGGTGCGCCGCGGCGATACCAAGGCAGTCCTGGAAGCTTGCCTGGAAGCCGGCATCCGCGACGAGTTCTACGTCGTCGGCCACCTCAACCGCAAGGATCGCATCCGCATCCTGCGTGAAGGTGTTGCGGTGTTCGACGAAGCCCGCGCCGACCTGCTCCAGGCCTGGTCCGAGACCAGTTCCCGCATCCAGGCCCTGCGCGACAACCCGGATTGCGCGGAGCAGGAGTTCAAGGGGCTGGCGAAGCGGAATCCGGGCCTGCATGCCAAGCTGACGTTCGACCCGAACGAGGACGTGACGCTCCCCTTCCCCCGGGGGGGAGGGGCCGGGGGAGAGGGAAAGATCTCGGCAATGGCCGCCGGCGCAGATATAGCCACGCCCGCTCCCTCGCCCCAACCCCTCCACCGGAGGGGGAAGGGCTCCAAGGCTGTCCAGCCCAAGGTCGCCATCCTGCGCGAGCAGGGCGTCAACGGCCAGGTGGAAATGGCCGCCGCCTTCGCCAGCGCCGGCTTCGCGCCGGTAGACGTGCACATGAGCGACATCCTTGCCGGCCGGATGAAACTCAAGGACTTCCAGGGCCTGGCGGCCTGCGGCGGCTTCAGTTACGGCGACGTGCTCGGCGCTGGCGGCGGCTGGGCCGCGTCCATCCTGCACAACGCCCGCGCCCGCGACGAGTTCCAGGCCTTCTTCGCGCGCCAGGACAGCTTCGCACTGGGGGTGTGCAACGGCTGCCAGATGATGAGCCGCTTGAAGGACATCATCCCCGGCGCGGATGCCTGGCCGCGTTTCGAGCGCAACCTCTCGGAGCAGTTCGAGGCCCGCTTCGTCATGGTGGAAGTGCCGGAGACGCCCTCCATCCTGTTCGCCGTCATGGCCGGTTCCCGCATGCCCATCGTCGTCGCCCACGGCGAGGGCAGGGCGGTGTTCGATTCCAAGGACCAGCGCAAGGACGCCGAGGTGTGCCTGCGCTACGTGGACAACCGCGGCCGCAAGACCGAAGCCTATCCGCTCAACCCCAACGGTTCGCCCAAGGGCATCACCGGCCTCACCACCCCGGACGGCCGTTTCACCATCATGATGCCCCACCCGGAACGGGTGTTCCGCGCCGCGCAGCACTCCTGGAAGCCGGACGACTGGCGGGAGGACGGCCCCTGGCTGCGGCTGTTCCGGAATGCGCGGAAGTGGGTGGGGTGAACTGGCGATCCGCGGCCCGGGCCGGTAAATTCAGGGGTATCGAGTTTACCGACGGGCCGCGGACATGAACCTGGAAGGTGTAGTCGCCGTTCACTGGCAGGAAGTGGCACCAAGGGAAATCGGCCGTCCCGGTTTCACCATCCGCCCGCTCTGGTCGCAACCCGGCGGCAGGAAGGCGCTGCTGTTCGAGATCGGCCCCGGCGCGGTCTATCCGGAACTGGACGTCCACCTGCCCGGGGCGGAAGAAGTCTTCGTGGTGTCCGGCACCTTCTGCGATGGTGCCCACTGCTATCCGGCCGGTACCTTCATCCACAGTCCGGCCGGTTCCTCCCACGTGCCGCAATCCCCGGAT
>CAIXFP010000669.1 GCA_903918705.1 uncultured Pseudomonadota bacterium | reverse complement strand
CGTGTGGCGCCTTGCCAGCGAGTGCTTCCACGCCCTGCCCGCGCCCCATGCCGAAATCGGGTTACGCCACCCCTAACTTTCCGGAGGATCCATGTCCTACCGCGCCCTGTATCTCAGCAACGACCTTGAGTTTTCCGCCCGCGTGGCCGAACTCGACGACCTGCCGGAAGGCGATGTGGAAATCCGCGTCGACTACTCCACCCTCAACTACAAGGATGCCCTGGCCATCTGCAACACCAGCCCCATCGTGCGCGCCTGGCCCATGGTGGCGGGGATCGACGCGGCGGGCGTGGTGGCCAGCTCGGCGCATCCGGATTTCCGGCCCGGCGAGTCGGTGGTGCTGAACGGCTGGGGCCTGGGCGAGACGCGCTGGGGTGGCTTGTGCCAACGCACCCGGGCGCCGGGAGACTGGCTGGTGAAGCTGCCCGCGCCATTGACGCCGCGCGATGCCGCCGCCATCGGCACGGCCGGCTATACGGCCGCGATGTGCGTGCAGGCGTTGGAGCGGCATGGCGTCACACCGGGCGACGGGCCGATCCTGGTGAGCGGCGCCACCGGCGGCGTCGGCTCCGTCGCCGTGGCCCTGCTGGCCCGGGCCGGCTTCGAAGTGGTCGCGCTCACCGGCAAGGTGGCGGATCACGCTTATCTGCGCGGGCTGGGGGCCGCCTCGGTGCTGGATCGCAAGGAATTCAGCGCGCCGGGCAAGCCCTTGCAGAAGGAGCGCTACGCCGGCGTGGTGGACACCCTGGGCAGCCATGCCCTGGCCAATGCCTGCGCCCAGGTGCGGCGCGGCGGCGCGGTGGCGGCCTGCGGCCTGGCCATGGGCATGGATTTCCCGGCCAGCGTGGCGCCGTTCATCCTGCGCGGCGTCACGCTGTACGGCATCGACTCGGTGTATGCCGGCCAGGACCGGCGACAGGCCGCCTGGAGCCGTCTCGCCGGCAGCCTCGACGCCCCTTTGCTGGCCGGCATCGCACGGGAAATTTCCCTGGCGGAATGCATTTCCGCGGCACGGACCCTGCTGGCCGGCCAGGTGGTGGGTCGTTATCGGGTCGATGTGAACCGCTGACGCGCAATAACGCCAGGCGGCCGGCCCTGGCGGGGTCCGCGGATGTTATTCTGCGCAGCTCTTTTCATAAAAAACCGGATTCATGTTCGCGCGTCTGGGTCGCCAGCTCTGTCGTTATCCCTGGTTGTTCATCGCGGTCGCCGCCGTGATCGTGGCTCTGGCCGCGAGTTTCGGCGCGGACGTGGTGCGCCATCTCACCCTGGCGCCGGGCTGGGACGTGCCCGGCAGCGGGTCGGAACTGGCCCTCAAACAACTGCGCGACCGCCTCGGCAAGGACGAAACCCCGGTCATCGTGCTGTTCCGGGCCAAACCCGGCCTGGCGCCCAACGTGGATACCCCGGCCTTCCGCGACGCCGTGGAGGCCGCCCTGGCCGGCATCGGCCAGAACCCGGACGTGACCGGGGTGGAAAGTTATTACGGCAGCGCCGATCGACGCTTGCGCTCGGCCCGGGGAGACACCACCTACGCCCTGATCAAACTGAAACTTTCGTCCGACGAAGGCATGCGGGCCTACCAGCGCCTGCGCACGCAACTGCATAGTGACCGTGTGGTGATCGAACTGGGCGGCGAACTGGCCACCTATGTCGACGTGCGCGAACAACTGGCCAAGGACATCTGGAACGCCGAGATCGTCAGCTTTGCCCTGCTGGCCCTGCTTCTGGTCTGGGTGTTCGGCTCGGCGGTGGCCGCGGCCCTGCCGCTGATCATCGGCGGCGTCACCATCG
>CAIXFP010000668.1 GCA_903918705.1 uncultured Pseudomonadota bacterium | reverse complement strand
TTTCCGACGAGACCTTGGCGTCCGCGTGAAAACGAAGTGACTCATATTCTCCCATGTATCCAGCCAAGCCGGAATCAATCTCACCCCCTGACGACAATCCGTTTTCTTGATGCAGTACAATAGTGCCTTTACTTAACAAATATGATCGCACTAAGTGATCAAATTCGTCAGGGGACTGAAACGGTGGAGTAATTACAGATGTAATCATGCAAACAGTTGCAAGTAGTGCTAGGATTGTTGTTACTAGCCGAGTTTGCATAAATGAGTTACTAATATTCATGGCGTGCATATGCTATCTCACAGATTGAATATAATTTCGAATCGGCAATGTGTATATTGGCCCATGTCGAATTAGCAGGAAGTCGGTAAGGGGCGCCAATTCACAAAAACCATTCATTCGAAAAAGCAATTAACAACAGATTGATATTAAAGACGCTACATTCTGAAGTCTTGGTAACAAATATGTAAGCTTATGTCAATTTCTTCTATGAATCGATAGAGACTCTTGCAATAATATCCGGTAAATTCACGGGCATTACCCACTATGCATCACATGGAGCCGCCAGAATCATCCCCTCAGCCATCAACCTCTTTCCAATTGCCCACCCCTCTGTTTCTTAGTCTGTCTGGAAGGTACATGTAAGGCTGGCGGCTTCTTGACCTCTTCCTAGGCATAGTCCACTGACTCACCAGCGAGGTACTTCACCAAGTCATAAACAGACACCCACACCAACATGCCGACTTTTCTGGTGGGCACTGGAAACCGTCCTTGGCTGCGCATGTTAGCCTGCTGCTCAACACTGATACCAAGCAGGTTTTCCAGGTCTTCGGGGGTCAGAAGAACCCTGTCACCTAACCTTGATTTAGGTCTTGCAGGATGAGGTCAAACCTGGCTCAGGATACACACTCAATACACAGCACAAGGCTGCGATACTCTGTTTTAGGCTGTTGACTCTGAAAAGCCAGCATGCACCAGCCCCAGCGGTATCCTTATATATCAATAACCTAGAGTTGATGACAAGCAGGAAAAAGCGCGCTAAGTCGATCCTTCCTACCCGCATTTGGAATGACCGGCCATGGTTCAACGCCTCGAATACCTGTTGATCGAAGGCCGCGATCTTACCACCGTGGCCCGGCACGCCCGCGGGCACGCTGCTGTAACCCGTTTGGAACCGGCCCACTCCTATACACATAAGGCACTACGACGCACACCCATTTCGTCCACCCAATTTGTGCAAGGAGCAAGCCATGAAATCCGCGCGTCTCGTTTCCGCATTGATCGGCATCGGCATCCTGCTTGCCAGCGCGGCGCTCGCCGCCGCCGGCAACGCTCAGGAGGGATCGGCAAAATCCATGTTCTGCGCCGGTTGCCACGGCGTGGATGGCAATGTCACCTATATCAGTGCCCGTCTGGCCGGACAGTCGCCGCAACATTTCGCCAACGCGGTCAATGCGTTCAAGCATGGGCAGCGCTTTCATCCGGTGATGAACATCCTCTCGCAGGGGCTGGCAGAACAGGACATCGCCGACCTCGGCATGTTCTACGCCGGTCAGAAACCGGCCAGCCTGGAGCAGGCCAGCCTTTACTGGCGCCTGGGGGGCGGCGACGCCATCAATGCGGCGGTGGATGAGCTCATCAAGGTTGCCCAGGCCGACCCGCGCATGAACGGCCGCATCACCGGCGGTTGCCGGGTGAAGCTGAAGGAACAGCTCTGCGCCGCCACCGGCGGACCCTGCACCTATACCGGCCGCGACATGAGGACCGCGCACCGGGGCATGAACATCACCGAAGCCGAATTCGCCGCCACGGGGGACAACCTGGTCAAGGTTCTCGACGCCTTCAAGGTGCCGGAAAAAGAGAAAAACGAACTGCTCGGCCTGATCGCGCCGATGAAGGGAGACGTAGTCGGTCAATAACGAGGGGAGTCGGGGGCCGTGCCCACGCGGCCCACCGCAAACGAGGCGCGCGAAGTCGCGCCGGCCGCCGGGTTCAGGCCTTGGCCGACTCGGCCAGTTCCTGCAAGGCCGGCCCGGGGTGGATGCCCAATTCGCGCAGGAAAAGGACCTCGATGTCGCGGTAGAAAGTCAGCGCCCGGCCGGGGTAGCCCAGTTTCAGGTAGCAATGCAGCAGGCGTTCCACGGTGCGCTCATCGAGAGGGTCGAGGCCATGGCCCCGTTCCAGGTAAGCCACCGCCTGTTCCCTCTCTTCGCGCGTGCCGGCCCGATCCGCCAGGGCGCGCGCGGCGGCCAGGTAAAGCTCACGCAGGCGATGGCGATGGTCGACGATCCACAGTTCATGGTCGTCTCCGGCGAGGAAATCATCCGCATAGAGATCGAGCGCTTGCAGCAACGCCGTGGGCTCCGGCGGTCGGCCGCGCAATGCCCTTTCCGCCGTTTCCTGAAACACCAGGGCATCGACGCCCACCACGCCGCTAGCCAGGGAAACCTGGCCTTTGTGCATGAGCAACCAGGGCAAGGCGGTTTCGCCTTGCTCCGTACCCAGGCGGCGCAAACGCCAGAGCGCGACTTTCAGATTGCCGCGAGCCTGCTCGGCATCGGCGTCCGGCCACAACAGTTGCGCCAGCCGGGCGGCGGCGACCTTGCGGCCACCCAGCACCAGCAACGCCTTGAGCAGGCTTTTCGCGCGCTCGCCGCGCCAGTCGCGGTCGAACAGCAGACGCGAGCCCACCCGCACGCGCAGTTCGCCCAGGGCATGGATGGCCACCGGGTAACCCTCGCAGGGCAGCCCGACCCGTTCCCGCGGGAGCAACAGGCCCAACACCTGGGCGAGGTGGTCGCCGGGGCGATGCCAGAGCAGCAGGCTTTCCCCCTCCGGAAGAAGGGCGCGGGCCTGTTCCAACGCCACTCGCGCGCGATCCGGCTGGCCCAGGCGTTGCAGCGCCACCGCCATTTCCACAAGCGCGCTGCCGGCGATGCTCAGCAAACCGGTGTCCCGCCATTTCTCCATCCAGGCGTCGGCCAGGGCCAGGGCGCCGTCGTTGTCGCCGACATCCAGGCGCGCCTGCACCTCCAGCAGCACCGGCAGATGCAGGGCCAGCGGGCAATGCGCCGATTCGCCGAGTACCCGCGCGCTGCGCGCATGGGCCAGGGCGATGGCGGGTCGTCCCAGGAGCAGATCGGCCACGCCCTGAGCCAGGTGCAGCAAGACGTGGTAGTAGCGTTTGTCCGGGGCCACGATACGCTGGCGCAGGCGCGCCGCCAGGGCTTCCACCGCCAGTTCGTCACCATCCATGGCGTCGGCCTGGAGCAGGTTGCCCAGGACCAGGAGGCGTGGCATCGCCTGCAGGTGCCCGAGTTCGTACTGGCGTACATCCTCTTGCAGCAGACATCGGGCCGCGGCGGCGTCACCCCGCAACGTCAGGAATAGGCAGAAGCTGGAGCGGAAAAGAAGTCCGGCCAGGCGCGGCGTCTCGGGGCGGCAGGCCGACTCCGAAAGCTCGGACAGCAACACCTCCGCCGTGGCGAACTCCCCCAGCCACATCAGGGCGTAAGCCTCGAAAGCGGCGTGAAACAAGCGCATCGCCAGAGACTGGGCCGCATCCGCTGCCTGGCGGCAGGCGACAAACAGGGCGCGGGCCGGAACGATGCCGGCGCCACCCAGCATTTCCATGAGGCCCGCGTAGCCCAGCAGGCTGGCTCGTGGCAACGGCGCCGGCGCGGCATCCAGAATCCAGCGGCCGCGCTCCCGCCAGGCGGCCTGGCGGCGAAAGTCATCACAGCTCAGCCAGATGTCCGCCAACGCCGCCGCCACCACCACGGCGGCGGCATCGATGTCGTGTTCGCTGAGAAATCGCTCGTACCAGCCCAGGTAACCCGCCTGGCTCAGGCTATGGTCGACGATTTCGTCGAGGAAACCCAGGCGCGGCGGCAGCGCGACCCCCATGCCCCGCAGCACGGCCAGATGCCGCGCCAATTTTTCGCCCTCGAATTCACACCACCAGTCCAGCCCGTCCCGCGCCAACCGCCCGACATAGCGGCCCATATTTCCCGCGGCCAGATCATCGGCATATTCCCTGTCCAGGCTGATGCCGGCGCGTCCCGCGTCATGGGAACCGGATTGGGAAATCGTCTTGAATTGGATCATGGCCTTTCCTGGGTGGGCTCCCTACAAGGCTAGCAGCCCGCCGCTACGTCAGAAAAATTAAGCTTGCCGCAACCGCGGCCGATAACGCAGGACCGACAGAGCCACCTACCCGCCCTCACCTCGCCTGGAGCGACCGACCATGATCCGCTTCCTTATCGCCGAATCCAACCCGAACCTGCTCGATGCCCTGCTCAACGGCGTCGGCACCGATACCGAGGGACTCGGCATCGACACCGCCACCAGCCTCGATCAGGCGATGGAGCGACTGTCCGATTTCGACACGACTTACGAAGTGCTCGTGGTGGGTTCGGGCCTGGTTGGCGACGGCGCGGAAATCTGCCGCCGCGCACGCGCCCTCTCCTCCAAGCTGCACATCATCGCGGTGCTCGACCATTACAGCCAGGCAGCGCACCGCGAGGCCCTGAGCAACGGCGCCAGCGACGTGGTCTCCGCCGACCGCCTGCCGAACGGGCTGGAAATGCGCCTGCAGCCGATACGCCAGGCCCTGGCGCTGCGGCGCGAACTCGACGAGCAACTCGGCTACGCCCAGCGCACCGCCTTCGCCGCCATGTCCAGCATGGGAGAACTGGGCATCGTCCTGGAATTCCTGCGCAAGACCTTCACCTGCAGCGAGCCGGTCATCCTCTCGAACCTGATCCTGGAAGCGATCGAAAAGTACGACCTCAAGGGCATCGTTCGCATCGGCATCAAGGAATCCATCCACGTCTACAGCCGCGCCGGCGTCGATCAGCCGGCGGAATCGAAGATCATGGAACACGCCCTCACCATGGGCCGCATCTTCGAGTTCCGCGACCGCGGCGCCTACAACTTCGGCAAGGTTTCCCTGGTGGTCATGGGCATGCCGCGCAACGACCCCGAACGCTGCGGCCGCCTGCGCGACAACCTGGCGTTATTGGTGGAAGCCGCCGATTCCAAGGCCATGGCCATGGAGATCGACTATCTCGGCCGGCAACGCGCCCGCGCCATCCAGGCCGCGCAAAGAGGCCTGCTGCTCAACCTGCAGATGGGCCGCGAGCAACAACGCGCCGCCAACAGCCAGGCGGTGGACGTGGTGTTCCAGTTCAAGTCCGCCCTGGAAAACATCCTGATGCATCTGGTGCTGACCGCCAATCAGGAAGCCGTGCTGATGAACACCGTCAACAGTTACACGGAACGCCTGGTGGGCATCCACCAGACCAGCGACAGCCTGATCGGCAACCTGGAGCAGGTGGCGGCCCTGCTGGCGGAGACGGATGGGGCGATCGGCTGAGGCCACTCCGCGCTTCATTGGAGCGGAAAGGCCAGGCACACCCGCACGCCGCCCCCGTCGGGACGTTCCAGGCCGACTTCCGCGTGATGCAGGTGGGCGATTTCCCGAACGATGGCCAGCCCCAGGCCGGAACTGCTGCCACGACTGCCCGGCAAGCGGTAAAAACGTTCGAACACCGCCTCCCGCTCCGCCGCCGGGATCCCGGGGCCATCGTCTTCCACCGCCAGGACCGGGCCGCCCCCGGCTGCGCCGGGCCGGACCGCCACGGTGATGCGCTTGCCGCCATAGCGCAGGGCGTTGTCGATCAGGTTGTTGACGGCCTCCGCCAGCAGGGCCGCGTCGCCGCTCACCGGCAGCGCCGTATCGGGCCCCTCGAAGCCCAGGTCGACCTGTTGCGCCAGGGCCTTGGGCACCCACAGGGCGCCCGCCTCGAACACCACTTCGGCCAGATCCAGCCGCGCCAGCTTGCCCGTGGGCAGGGGCTGGGCCTCGGTACGCGCCAGCAGCAGCAGTTGGTTGGCCAGGCGCGTGGTGCGGTCCAGGGCCGCCAGGGCCTGGCGCAGGGAATCGGCGTGGGCTTCCGGGTCTGCCTCGCGCAACGCCCTTTCCACCTGAACCTTGAGGGCGGCCAGGGGGGTGCGGATCTGGTGGGCCGCGTTGGCGATGAAGCGGTTCTGGCTGTCGATGGCCTGGCCCAGGCGTCCGAGCAGGCTGTTGATGGCCTCGGTGAAGGGCGCCAGCTCGCTCGGCACGCCGGTTTCCGGCAAGGGGCTCAGTTCCCCCGGCCGGTGCGCATGCACCGCCTGTTCCAGTTCGGCGATGGGACGCAGGCCGCGGCCCACGCCGGAACGGATCAGCAACACCGCCAGGAGGATGAGCACCACTTGCGGCAAGATCACCGCCAGGAGGATTTCCCGCGCCAGGCGGGTGCGCTTGTGCAGGGTTTCCGCCACGCTGACCAGTATCCGCGGCCGGACATCGGGCACGGCGACGGTCACGCCGCGGATCGGCTGTCCGTCGGCCCGGCCGTCACTGAAGCGTTCCGTCTCGCCCTCGCCCAGAGCTGCCGGCGCCAGCGCGCGCTGGCCGGTGAGCAGTCCGTCGCGCTGGCTGTCGACCCGGTAATAGATCTTGTCCTGGGCATCCCAGACCAGCAGGTTGCGGGCCGGCGCGGGCAGGTCGACGCGGACGCCGCCCTGGTCCACTTCCACCTGCCGCGCCAGGGACCAGGCGGTATCCAGCAGCCACTGGTCGTAGGTCTGCTCGGCGAAGCCGAGCGCCACGAAATAGCTGACTCCGCCGCCGGCCACGGTCACCGCCAGCATGGGTGCCAGCAGTCGGCGCATGAGCAGGGAGCGCAGGCTACGCGCCATCCACCGCCTCCAGCAGATAGCCGAAGCCGCGCAAAGAACGGATGGCCAGGCCGCCGCCTTCCAGCTTGCGGCGCAGCCGGGAGATGTGCACTTCCACCGCGGTGCCGGACATCTCCTCGCCCCATTCGCACAGGCGTTCCGCCAGGTGCTGTTTGGACAGCGCCTGCCCCGGACGCTGCATGAGGATTTCCAGGAGGCCGTATTCCCGCGCGGTGAGGTCCACGGCCGCGCCGCCCGCTTCCACCCGGCGCGCCACCGTATCCAGGGTGACCCGCCCCAGGGCCAGGCGCGCCGCGGCCAGGCCCTGGCTGCGCCGGATCAGGGCGCGGATGCGGGCTTCCAGTTCGGGTAGATCGAAGGGCTTGGTGAGGTAATCGTCCGCCCCCAGGTTGAGGCCGGCGACCCGCGCGCCGGCCCCCTCCCGCGCCGACAGGATCAGTACCGGCAGCTTGCCGCCGCGGCCACGCAGGCGCCGCAGCACCTCGAAGCCATCCAGGCCGGGCAGGTTGAGATCGAGGATGAGTGCGTCATAGGACTGGGTGAGCAAGGCGGTGTCCGCCTGGCTGCCGCTGCCCAGCCAGTCCACGGCGAAACCGGACTGGCGCAGGGCGCCGGCCAGGCCTTCGGCCAGGAGGGCGTCATCCTCCACCAACAGCAAGCGCACGCTACGCTCCAGGAATGGTCACGCCGCGTAGTTTGCCATGCGAAAGCCTGGCGCAAGCCTCCGCCGCTAGGATCGTCGGCAACGATGGCCCGCCCCCGTTCCGCGCCGGCCAGACATTCATAGAAGGCGATTTCCATGAGCGACAAACCCGCAACCATCTTTCTGCCGCCGGCCGCCCGCTACGGCCTGGCGGCCCTGGTGGCCATGGCCGCGGCCGGGTTAGGCTGGCAGTCCCTGACGCGGCATCCCGCCGCGGCCCAGGTGGTCACGGCGGCCCCGGCGCCAGCCGGCGTGTTCCGGCCGAGCAAGGAACAATGGGCCGGCCTCCAGGCGGCCGACGTGCAAGCGCGGGAATTCCGCGACCAGCTCGTCACCGACGGCAACATCGCCTACGACGACGACGCCATGACGCCGGTGTTCTCGCCCTACAGCGGGCGCGTGGCGCGGGTCATGGCCAAACTCGGCGACGTGGTGGCCCGCGGCGAGCCGCTGCTGGCGGTGGAAGCGTCCGAATTCGTCCAGGGCCAGAGCGACGTGGCGACGGCCCGCGCCACCCTGGACAACGCCCGCGCCACGGAGCAGCGCCAGCACGCTCTATTTGATGCCGGGGCCGCCGCCCTGAAGGACTGGCGCCAGGCCCAGACCGACCTGGCCACCGCCACGGCGGCCTGGAACGCCGCGCGCGGCCGCCTGCGCATCCTGGGCAAGAGCGAGGCGGAGATCGACGCCCTGGAGAAGGCGCCCGTCGGGCGCGGCGAGGCCCTGGTGACGGCCCCCATCGCCGGCACGGTGACGCAGCGCCAGGTGGGCGTGGGCCAGTACATCCAGAGTGCGGCCGGCGGCGCCGCCACGCCCCAGTTCGTCATCGGCGACCTGTCCACGGTCTGGCTGCTGGCCAACGTGCGCGAGGGCGACGCCCCGGCCCTGCGCGTCGGCCAGCCGGTGGAAGTGAGCGTGCTGGCCCTGCCCGGCAGGATCTTCCGCGCGAAGCTGGCCTGGGTGGCGCCGGCGGTGGACCCGGTGACCCATCGCCTGCCGGTGCGGGTGGCGGTACCGAACCCGGACGGGGTGCTGAAACCACAGATGTTCGCCAGCTTCACCATCGCCACCGGCGCGGCGGTCCAGGCGCCGGCCGTGCCGGAAGGCGCGGTGATGTACGACGGCGAGGTCGTGCGGGTGTTCGTGGTGGCGCCCGACGGCAGCATCTCCGGGCGCGAAATCAAGATTGGTCGCAGCCAGGGCGGCCTGGTGGAAGTGCTCTCGGGCCTCAAGGCCGGCGAGCGGGTGATTGCTTCCGGCACCCTGTTCATCGACCGCGCGGTCGCGGGCGGCTAGGCCATGAACCGCATCGTCGAGTTCGCGCTGAAGCAGCGCACCTTCGTGGTCATCATGCTCCTGGTAGTGCTGGGGGCCGGCGTCATCAGCTTCATCAAGCTCAACATCGAGGCCTATCCCGACCCGGTGCCGCCCCTGGTGGACCTCATCGCCCAGAGCCCGGGCATGTCGGCGGAGGAAATGGAGCGCTACGTCACCATTCCCGTGGAAGTGCAGATGGCCGGCATCCCCCACGTCAGCGCCATCCGCACCATTTCCCTGTTCGGCCTGTCCGACATCAAGTTGCAGTTCACCTACGACTCCACCTATCGGCAAGCGGAGCAGCAGGTGTTGAACCGCCTGTCACAACTTCCGCCCCTGCCGGGCGGGGTGCAGCCCCAGATCTCGCCCGAGAGCCCCATCGGCGAGATCTACCGTTACCGCGTCGTCGGCCCGCCCGGCTATTCCGTGACCGACCTCAAGACCCTCCAGGACTGGGTGCTGGAGCGCCGCTTCAAGGCGGTGCCGGGAGTCATCGACGTGAATGGCTGGGGCGGCAAGACCAAGACCTACGAGGTGGCCGTGGACCTGGCCCGGCTCACCGCCAACGGCCTCACCCTGGCCCAGGTGTTGCAAGCCCTGGGCAACAGCAACGTCAACGTCGGCGGCCAGACCGTGAACATCGGCGCCCAGGCGGCGGTGGTGCGCGGCGTCGGCATGATCCATTCCCTGGACGACATCCGCGCCACCCTGATCGCCTCCAACAAGGGGGCGCCGGTGCTGGTGCGGGACGTGGCCAGCGTGACGCCCGGCCACCAGCCGCGCTTGGGAATAGCCGGCCAGGACGGCGACGACGACGTGGTGGAAGGCATCGTCCTGATGCGCCGCGGCGAGCAGAGCATGCCCACCATCGAGCGGGTGAAGGCGGAGGTGGACAAGATCAACGCTTCCAGCGTCCTGCCGCCGGGGGTGCGCATCGAGCGCATCTACGACCGCTCCGACCTGATCCACCTCACCACCCACACGGTGCTGCACAACATGCTGTTCGGCATCGTGCTGATCTTCCTGTTGCAGTGGGCTTTCCTGGGCAACCTGAGGAGTGCCGTGATCGTCGCCGCCACCATTCCCTTCGCCCTGTCCTTCGCCATCGCCCTGATGGTGTCCATGGGGGAATCCGCCAACCTGCTCTCGGTGGGGGCCATCGACTTCGGCCTGGTGGTGGACGCCTCGGTGATCATGGTGGACAACATCTTCCGCCACCTCAACCAGAGCGCCTCCGCCCGCCACGACAGCGAGCCCCTGCTGCACCGCCTGCGCACCACCGTCGGGTTGCAGGGCAAGTTCGCGGTGATCGCCAACTCCGCCACCGAGGTGAACCGCGGCATCCTGTTCTCGGCGGCCATCATCATCGCCGGCTTCGTGCCCCTGTTCACCCTGTCCGGCATCGAGGGCCACATCTTCGGCCCCATGGCCACCACCTACGCCTACGCCATCGCCGGTGGCCTCATCGCCACCTTCACGGTGTCGCCGGCGCTGAGCTCTCTCCTGCTGGAACAGCGCGACGCGGAGGGCGAGCATGAAACCTTCGTCACCCGCTGGCTGCATCGCGTCTATGCCCCGGCCATCCGCCACGCCCTGGGCCACCGCCGCACCACCCTGGTGGTGGCCCTGCTTCTGGGCGGCCTGGCGGTGTTGGCGGCCCACGGCCTGGGTCTGGAATTCCTGCCCAAGCTGGAGGAGGGCAACCTGTGGATCCGCGCCGACATGCCGCCGTCCATCTCCCTGGAAGAGGGCGACCGCTACGTCAACGGCATCCGCCGCATCCTCAAAAGCTACCCGGAGGTGGAAACTGTGATTTCCCAGCACGGCCGCCCCGACGACGGCACCGACGCCACCGGCTTCTTCAACGCCGAGTTCTTCGTGCCCCTGAAACCGGCGGAAGCCTGGCCGGCGGGCGTGGACAAGGAGAAGCTGACCGACCAGATGACGAAGGCCCTCGCCGCCAAATATCCCGGCATCGAGTTCAATTTTTCCCAGTACATCCAGGACAACGTGGAAGAGGCCGCCTCCGGGGTGAAGGGGGAGAACTCCATCAAGCTCTACGGCAACGACCTGGAAACCCTGGAAAAGACGGCGCAGAACATCAAGGCGGTGATGCAGACCGTGCCCGGCGTCGCCGACCTGGCCGTGTTCAATTCCCTGGGCCAGCCCACCGTGCGCATCGACGTGGACCGGGTCCGCGCCGCCCGCTACGGCCTCATGCCCGGCGACATCAACGCCACCGTGCAGACGGCCATCGGCGGCCAGTCGGCCGGCGACCTCTACGAGCCGGGCAGCGACCGCCACTTCCCCATCGTCGTGCGCCTGGGCGCCGGCTTCCGCGGCGGCCTCGACGCCATCCGCCACATCACAGTGGGAGCGAACGGCCCCAACGGCCCGGTGCAGGTGCCCCTGGCGGAAGTGGCGGACATCCGGCTGGTGTCGGGCGCCTCCTTCATCTACCGGGAGCAGCAGGAACGCTACATCCCCATCAAATTCAGCGTGCGCGGCCGTGACCTGGGGAGCGCCGTGCTGGAGGCGCAGAAGAAGGTGGCCGAGCAGGTCCGGCTACCCGGCGGCTACCGCCTGGAATGGGTGGGCGAGTTCGGCAACCTGCAGGACGCCCTGGCGCGCCTGGCCATCGTCGTGCCCATCAGCATCGGTCTCATCTGCCTGCTGCTTTACGCCAACTTCGGCAACGTCGCCGACGTGCTGTTGGCCGCCAGCGTCATCCCCATGGCCCTGATCGGCGGCATCTTCGCCCTCTACCTCACCGGCACCCCGTTCTCCGTCTCGGCGGCCATCGGCTTCGTCGCCCTGTTCGGCATCGCCGCCATGGACGGCATCCTGGTCCTTTCCTACTTCAACCAGAGCCTGGATGGAGGCCTCTCCCGCGCCGAGGCGATCCGCCGCACCTGCCTGGTACAGATGCGGCCGGTGGTGATGACCTGCGTGGTGGCCTGCGTCGGCCTGGTGCCGGCGGCCCTGTCCAGCGGCATCGGCTCCCAGGTGCAAAAGCCTCTGGCTCTGGTGGTGGTGGGCGGCATCCTGCTGGCGCCGGTGCTGATCCTGATCGTGCTGCCGGTGCTCATCGACCTGTTCTCGCAGCAGGCGAAACGGGTCGAGGCGCGGCGGCTGCAAGGAGCCGGCGCATGAAAACGTTCGCCCTCCCGCTACTGGCCGCCCTGGCCATGACCGCCTGCAGTAGCGGGCCGGATTTCCGCCGCCCGGCCGCACCCGCCGAGCAGAGCTACCGGACCCAGCCGGAGCGGAGCGCGGCCCAGGGTGACGGCCAGTACTTCGTCGCCGGGGCCGATCTGCCGGCGCAATGGTGGGAACTGTTCCACTCGCCGCAACTGGATGCCCTGGTGCAGCAGGCCCTGGCCGCCAACCCCAACCTGGACGCCGCCCGCTCCGCCCTGCGCGCCGCTCAGGAACTGGCGGCGGCGCAGCGCGGGGCCTTCCTGCCGCAAGCCAGCGCCGGCTTCAACCCGACCCGGCAGAAGAGCGCCGACCTCCTCAGTTCGCCCCTGAATGCGCCGGCCAACCCCTTCAGCCTGCACACCGCCCAGTTGAGCGTCGGCTACGTGCCCGACGTGTTCGGCGGCAACCGCCGGCTGGTGGAATTCCTGGAGGCCCAGGCCGAAACGCAGCGCTTCGAGCTGGAGGCGGCGCGTCTGAGCCTGGCCGCCAACGTGGTGGCCGCCGCCATCGCGGAAGCCGCCCTGCGCGGCCAGATCGCGGCGACGGAGCGGAGCGTCGAACTCCAGGTGAAAACCCTGGCCATCGCCCGCCGCCAGTTCGAACTCGGCGCCATCGCCGAGGCCGGCGTGGTGGCCCAGGAAGCCGCCCTGGCCCAGACCCGGGCCGCCCTGCCGCCGCTGCGCCGGCAACTGGCGCAGAACCGCGACCTGATGGCCGCCCTGGCGGGGGGCTATCCGGACCACGAATTGGCGCAACAGTTCGACCTAGAACACCTGGAATTGCCGCGCGCTCTGCCCTTGAGCCTGCCCTCGCAACTGGTGGAGCAGCGCCCCGACGTGCGCGCCGCCGCGGCGCTGGCCCATGCCGCCGCCGCCCAGGTGGGCGTGGCCGCAGCCAACCGCCTGCCCCAGTTCAGCATAACGGCCGGCATGGGCAGCGTCGCCGATCATCTCGGCGGCCTGTTGCAGCCCGGCGGCGGCTTCTGGAGCCTGGCCGGGTCGGTGTCCCAGACCTTGTTCGACGGCGGCGCCCTGAAGCATCGCCAGTCCGCGGCCGAGGCGAATTACGACCAGGCCATGGCCCAGTATCGCGGCGTGGCCATCGCCGCCTTCCAGAACGTGGCCGACACCCTGCACGCCCTGGATCAGGACGGCGCCGCCCTGGATGCGGCCGGGGCGGCCGAGATGGCGGCGGCGCGCTCCCTGGCCATCGCGCAACGGCAACTGGAACTGGGGGACATCAGCCAGTTGGCCCTGATCAACGCGGAACAGGCCTGGCAACAGGCTTCACTGGCCCTGCTGCAGGCGCGCGCCGCGCGCTACGCGGACACGGCGGCGCTGTTCCAGGCGTTGGGGGGAGGCTGGTGGCATGAAGCAAGGCCCAAGCCGTGAGGCCGGCCGGCGCTCATTCCGGCGCGGCTTCCTGGAACTCCGGGCGCTCCCGGTGCTTGACCTCGCCGCGCTGCTGGCGGGCGAATTCCTCCAGGCGCCGCTTGGCGGCGTCGAAGGCGTCGCGGATGGCGACGTAGACGTCTTCGTGGGCGTGGCTCTGATGGTTGTGCCCGCGCGTGATGACCAATTCGGCACCGGGCACCGTCAGGTCGATGCTGACGTGGAACAGCTTGCCCTGGCGGTGATGCTCGTGGGGCGCTTCGATGGTGACGTGGCAACGGGTGAGTTGACTGTACAGTTGTTCCAGCTTGGCTACTTTTTCCGCGATGCGGGCTTCGGCGGCGGCCGAAGGTTCCATGTGGCGGAAGGTGACTTCGAGTGGGATACGCATGGACTTTGCTCCAAAGTTGATGAATCCGGCCCCGGCTATCGGGCCGGCGGGGCTGCCTCCCCAGGTGTCGTTCATGGCGGCCGTCGCCCGGCCCCGGTCAGCGGCACGAATATAACCGGCAGGACGCTTTTGCGGCTCACTCGGCCTTGCCGGTCTTTCTCGATCAACTCCAGTTCCTGGCCGCGGTAGCGACCTCCCACCGGCATCAGCAGGCGGCCTTCGGGCTTCAGTTGCTCCAGCAAGGCCGGGGGAATCTCCGGCGCGGCCGCGCTGACGAGGATGCCGTCATAGGGCGCGTGTTCCGGCCAGCCGAAATATCCGTCGCCCCGAGCCACTTCCACATTGCCGCAGCCCAGGCCCTCCAGCCGCTCCCGCGCGAGGCACGCCAGAGGAGGGACGATTTCCAGGGAGTAGACCTGTTTGACCAGCTTCGCCAGCAGCGCCGTCTGGTAGCCCGAACCGGCGCCGATTTCCAGGACGACGTCGTCCGGCTCCGGGTCCAGCAAATCGGTCATGAGGGCGACGATGTAGGGCTGCGAGATGGTCTGTTCATGGCCGATGGGCAGCGGCCGGTTGGCGTAAGCGGCGGGCCGCAGGACCGGGGGCAGGAATGCATGGCGCGGCACTTCGGCGAAAGCCCGCAACACCCGTTCCGATAGCGCCCCGCGCCCGGTGTAGTGCCGGGTTGCGCGGATCTCGGCGCGGATTTCGTCGAGCAGAACCTGCATTTCCTGGGAGGCTGTCATGGCGTGGCTCTCTGCTACCACTGTAGGCCACGCGGCGCGCGCGCAAGGAGCCGGCTATGCGGTCGGCGGGCCGTCGCCATGGTGCGGAAAGCGCACCGTGAAAAGGGCGCCTCGGCCGCCGCTCGCCTCCCCCAGGCCCAGCTCCGCGCCATGGCGCACCGCCACCTCCCGCACGATGGCCAGACCCAGTCCGCTGCCGGGCTGGTTGCTGCCGGGTATGCGGTGGAAGCGCTCGAACACCCGGCCGCGATGCTCCAGCGGGATGCCGGGTCCGTCGTCCTCCACCTTGAGCCAGGCGCCCTGGTCATAGCCGACCCGCACCGTGACGTGGCCGCCGGCGGGGGTGTAGCGGATGGCGTTGTCGATGAGGTTGTCGATCAGATCCCGCAAGCCGGCCTCGTCGCCCTTGAGGGGCAATTGCCGGCCTTCATCCTCGAAGCCCAGATCGATGTCGCGCCGCAAGGCCTCCGGCGCCCAGTGGCTGGCGGCCTCCTGGGCGACGCGGCCAAGATCGAGGAGATCCAGGGGCATTTGCCGGCGCGCCTCCGGTTCGTTGCGGGCCAGGGTGAGAAGCTGCGTCACCAGGCGGCTGCAACGCTGCGCCCCCATGCAGATGCGTTCCAGCGCCTCCTTCACCGGCGCCGAAGCCTCCTCCCGGCGCGCCAGTTCCGCCTGGGCGCGCAGGCCGGCGAACGGCGTGCGCAACTGGTGCGCGGCGTCGGCGACGAAACGGCGCTGCCCCTCCATCAGGGCTTTCAGGCGTCCGATCAGGGCGTTCACTTCGTGGATCAGCGGCTGGACTTCGGTGGGCGCCACGGTTTCGTCGAGAGGACGGAGATCCTCGCTGGGCCGGTTGGCGACCTGGCGGCGCAGCCGCTCCAGGGGCTCCAGGCCCTTCTTCAGGCCGATCCAGACCGCCACGCCGGCGATCAGGATGAAGATGAACTGGGGAATCACGATGTTGCCGAGGATGCTGCGCCCCAGGTCCAGGCGCGCCTGCACCGGCTCCGCCGCCTGTACCAGCAGCGGGTTGCCGTCGCGGCCGGCCGTGTGCAGGGTGAGCAGGCGCAGCTTGCGGTCCGCGATCTGGGTGTTGCGCAGGGCCGTGGCCGTGGCGCGGAAGTCCGAGGGCAGGGGCGCGGGCAGGTGGCCGCTGCCGGCCAGGCGATGGCCCTGGCTGTCATAGAGGGCGAACAGGAATCCGCCCTCCGCGTCGGGAAACAGTTGCGCCAGATCGAAGGAAGGGGTGCCCTGGCCATGGCTGTAACGACTGGCCAACAGCTTGGCGCGTTCCAGGAGAACCAGGTCGTAAGGCCGGTTGGCCAGGTTCACGGCCGCCAGATAGCCCGTCGCCGTGGAGAACAACAGCCAGAGATACAGCGGGGTGAACAGCCAGTTCACCAGGCGATGGCGCAAGGAAGGTACGTCGTCCTCTTCCATGCCCGCGGGTTATCCCTCGCCCAGAAGGTAGCCCAGGCCGCGCAGGGTGCGGATGCTGACGCCGGCCGGTTCCAGTTTCTTGCGCAGGCGATGCACGTAGACTTCGATGGCGTTGCCGCTGACTTCCTCGTTGTAGCCGCACAGGCTCTCGATCAACTGTTCCTTGCTCACCACCTTGCCCTGGCGGAACAGCAGGGTTTCCAGCACCGACAGTTCCCGCAGGGACAATTCCAGCGCCTCGCCGGCCAGGGAGGCGCGGCGCCCCACCGAATCATAGGAAAGGGTGCCGCAGATCAGCAGCGGCATGCCGCCCTGGCCACGCCGCAGCAGTGCTCGCGTGCGCGCCTCCAGTTCCGCCACGGAAAACGGCTTGGTGAGATAGTCGTCGGCCCCCAGGTCGAGGCCCCTGACCCGGTCGCCGATGCCATCACGGGCGGTCAGGATCAGCACCGCGGCGCGGCAGCCGGCGCCACGCATCTCGCGCAGCACCTGCAGGCCGTCCATCTTCGGCAAGCCCAGGTCGAGGATGACCAGATCGTAACCACCGCCACGCAGGAGACTCAGCGCCATCTCGCCGTCGCCGGCCGTGTCGGCGGCATAACCCGCCGCGCGCATGGCGCGGGTGAGGCTGTCCTGGAGAAGAGGGTCGTCTTCGACGATGAGCACGCGCACGGTGTAAGGAGGGTGTAAGTCGGCGCGGTTAGGATACCGCAACCCGGATGCCCTGGTGCCCGGACCGATCCTCCCCCAGCCCCTCGCTTCGGCGAAGGGCAACGCCCCCCGGCTTGTCCGGGGGGTTTCCATTTCCGGGCGGCAAAAACCGGCCGCCCCGCGCCACGAACCCCATCGCCACATTAAGCCCGCGTCAAGCCAGCCGCCGCCGGCGACACGGCTTTCGGCCCGTCTGGCGGCCGCACGGCGGCACCCCCGGCCACATCGTGGACACAAGTTAAGTGTCCGTTAAGTATCCCTATGGAAAATGTTGCCTGTCCGGGCGTTGCCTCGCCCGACGCAACCCTTACCCCAACTTGGAGACTCCCATGAACAAGACCCTGATCGCTCTGCTCGCCGCCGCTTCCCTGTTCGCTTTCGGTGCCGCCCAGGCCGCCGACAAGGCCGCCGATACCAAGCCCGCCGCCGAAGCCAAGGCTGACGCCGGCAAGGCCGATGCCGCCAAGCCCGCCAAGAAGGCCGCCAAGAAGGCCCCCAAGAAAGGCGCATCCAAGAAAGACGACGCCCCCGCCGGTGACGCCAAGGCTGCCCCCAAGAAGTGCGGCGGCATGAAGTAAGCTCGGCTTCCAGCCCGGCAAAAAGCGGGGTTCGCCCCGCTTTTTTTATTGCTCGCGTATCCCGGATAATGGCCCCATGAAGCTCCTCCTGGCAGAAGACGACCCCATGATCGGCGCAAGCGTGGTGCGCGGCCTCAAACTCGCCGGCTTCGCGGTGGATTGGGTGCGCGATGGCCGTGCCGCCCGCGCCGCGCTGGATAGCGGCGAATACGGCCTGCTGCTGCTGGATCTGGGCCTGCCGCTGCTGGATGGCGTTGCCCTGCTCAAGGAACTGCGCCGCGGCAACCACGATATTCCGGTACTGGTGGTGACCGCCCGCGACACCGTGGCGGACCGGATTTCCGGGCTCAACCTGGGCGCCGACGACTACCTCACCAAGCCTTTCGACCTGGACGAACTCATCGCCCGCGTCCATGCCCTGCAACGCCGCCAGGTGGGCCGCAAGCAGCCGGAGATGCGCCTGGGCGAGCTGTGCGTCAACCCCCTCACCCGCGAAGCCACGCTCGGCGGCCATCCGTTGCCCCTCTCGCAGCGGGAATTCTCCCTGCTGGCGGCCTTGCTCGAGAGCCCCGGCACGGTGCTGTCCCGGGAACAACTGGAAGACCGCCTCTACGGCTGGGATGAGGAAGTGGCCAGCAACGCGGTCGAGGTGCATCTCCACAACCTGCGCCGCAAACTGGGCACTGCCTGGATCCGCAACGTGCGCGGCGTCGGCTACAAACTGGTGGAACCGCCGCCCGAGACGGCGGCATGAACTCCATCCGCGGCCGCCTCATCCTCTGGCAGATCAGCGCCCTGCTGCTGACCGGCCTTCTGGTCAGCGTGATCACCTATGCCCTGGCCTGGGATGCCTTCAACAAGATTCGCGATTACGGCCTGGAACAGATCGCCTACTCGGTGGTGCGCCACGGCATCGAATACGACAACGACGAGGACGTGCGCAACGACCGCGGCCAGTTCGTCAGCCAGATCTGGGCCGCCGACGGCACCCTGCTGTATTCCTCCCTGGAAGACACCGGCCCGCCGCGCCAGGAACTGGGCCTGCACGTCATCACCTGGGAACGCGCGGAATGGCGCGTGTATTCCCTCAAGGAAGGGGGTCTCACCATCCAGGTGGCCACCACTTCGGCCAATCGCGCCCGCCGCTTTGCCGCCATCGCGCCCTGGTTGCTGATCCCCCTGGTGGTGCTGGTGGTGGTGCTGGGGCTCCTGATCCGCGCCGCGGTGGGGCGCGCCTTGCTGCCGCTGCAACAGGTACGTAGCGAGATCAGCCAGCGTGGCGTGCAGAGCCTGCATGCCCTGGACAGCCACAGCC
>CAIXFP010000667.1 GCA_903918705.1 uncultured Pseudomonadota bacterium | reverse complement strand
CTGATGGGCTTGGTGATGTAGTCCACGGCGCCCAGGGCAAAGCCGCGCAACTGATCTTCCGGACGGTCCAGGGCAGTCACGAAGATCACCGGGATATCGCGGGTGGCGGGACCCCGCTTCAGGCGCTCCAGGACCGCGAAGCCATCCATTCCGGGCATCATCACGTCCAGCAGGATGAGGTCCGGGCGGGGCCCGGTGTGAACCATCCGCAAGGCGCGTTCACCGGATTTCGCCGCCCTGACGAGGCAAAGGCGATGCAACAACTCGCTGATGACCGTGAGGTTTTCCGGGGTGTCGTCCACCACGAGCACCGTGGATCTCGCGCTGGTGTGGTCGCTGATGCTGATGGTCATGGCCCTCATTCCGCATAGGGCCGGTTACAAGCCCTCTCTGGACGCCCAGGACTTCGACCCTTTGGCGAAGCTGGGACGCGTTTTCAATCTATCTGCTTATCGGCCAGGCGGCCGAAATCTATAAGGCTCCGGGTTCCCGAGTTGATCGGGAATTTTTCCCGACACGCCTGCGCGGACCAGCCAAGTCCTCGCGGCGACGCTGACGTAACATGTCGCATCCGTTTCGGCCAGGATCCGCCGTGCCCCCTTCCTCCTTCTTCCCTCGCGCCAGCGTCGATGCGGTTCCGGTCTGCGTGGCGCTCCTGAATGCCGAGGGGGTGATCGTGGATGCCAATGCGGCCTGGCTGGCCCTCGATCCGGACGCCGCGCCCGGCGGCCCACTCCCGCGCGCGGCCATCGGCAGCGACTATCCGGCCCGTTGCGCTGCCGCCCACGGAACCGCCGCAGCCCAGGTGGCGGCCGGCATCAGCGCGGTGCTGGCGGGGCTGCAGGCGGAGTTCAGTCTGGAGTACGCCTGCCATGCCCCGGAAGGGCAGCGCTGGTATTGGTTCAGGGTAAGCCCGCTGCCTTCGGGGGGAGGGGTTGTGGTGCATGACGACATCACGAGATTCAAGTTGGCGGAACTGGCCGCGCGGGATAGCGAACTGCGCCTGCAACTGGCCCTGGAGGCCGCCGGCGATGGTCTCTGGGATTGGGATCTCGCCACCGGGCAGACCTATCTCTCGCCCAGCTATTACGCCATGACCGGCTATCGTGCGCAGGAGGTGACGGCGGACCCGGCCTTCTTCCAGCGTTTGGTGCACCCGGATGACTGGCCTGGCGTGCTGGCCACCATGGCAGCCCACCTGCGCGGCGAGACGCCGGACAGCGTGATCGAATACCGCATGCTCACCGCCTCCGGCGCCGCCCGCTGGATACGCGGCCGGGGCCGGGTGGTGGCGTGGGACGCCGCGGGCAAGCCGCAACGGATGGTGGGACACATCAGCGATGTCACCGGACAGAAGGCGGTCGAGGCCGCCCTGCGCGAAAGCGAGGTGCGCTACCGGGCGGTGGTGGAGGACCAGACGGAGATCATCGCCCGTTGCCGAGTGGACGGCACGGTCCTGTTCGTCAACGAGGTCTATTGCCGCCTGTTCGGTACCACGGTCGCGGAGGCCGTCGGCCATTCCTGGCAACCGGTCGCCCACCCGGACGACTTGGCAATGGTGCAGGCCCAACTGGCGGAGCTGTCGCCGGGCCATCCCGTGGTGGTGGTGGAAAATCGCGTTTTTGCCGCCGGCGGGGCAGTGCGCTGGATGCAGTTCGTGAACCGCGCGTTATTCGATGCGACCGGAAACATTACCGAGTTTCAGTCGGTGGGCCGGGACATCACCCAGCGCAAGGAACTGGAGGCGCGCCAGACCGCCCTGTCTGAGGAAATCACGCGCCTGGGGCAGGAACTGATCCGGGTGCAGGAGCGGGAACGCACCTGCCTGGCCCAGGAACTGCATGATGAATTGAGCCAGCAACTGGTGGCCGTGCGCGCCCACGCCGGGGCCATCCGGCTGCGCGCGAAGGGCACGGATGGGCGGACGCGGAGCGACGCGCGGGCCATCGAGGCGGCCGCCAGCCAGATTTATGACGTCTCGCACCGCATCATGGAGGGCTTGCACCCGCAGATCCTGGACGGTCCTGGCCTGGGCGAAGCCGTGAAGTCACTGTTGGCGGAATGGTCGCAACAGCATTGCGATACCCGGGCGCGCCTGCGCCTGGCCGGCTCTCTGGAGGATCTCGACGAAGAAATGCGCAGCCATCTCTACCGCATCGTCCAGTCCTGCCTGGCCAACGTGGCCGCCCATGCCCGGGCCGGGCGCGTGCGGCTGTTCCTCGGACTGTGCCAGGGGCGGCGCAGTATCCGCCTGGTGTGCCGGGACGATGGCGTGGGCATGGCGATGGGTGGGGACAAGTCCAGCCGGGGCTACGGCCTGATTCTGATGCGGGAACGGGTGCGCGCCCTCGGCGGCCGCTTCGACCTGCGCAGCCGGCCTGGCCAGGGCGTGCGTGTCGCGGTGGAAATCCCGATGGGAAATCCGGCCTGAGCGGCGGTAATCCTCAGGGTTGTGAGTGTTTCCGAGGCGGCCAGCAATGCGGCGGAACGGTTTCACAACCACTCAGGGTTCCACCAGCCCCTTCCGGATGGCCAGGCGGGTGAGTTCCGCCGTATTGGCCACGCCCAGCTTGGCCTTGATCCGTGTGAGATGGTTACTCACGGTCTTGTCGCTCAAATTCAGGGTTTGCGCGCATTCCGCCACTTTCCTGCCTTGTGCGATGAGCAAAAGAATCTGGAATTCCCGGTCGCTCATCTTCTCCAGTAGGGAACGGCGGTCCTGTCCGGCCTGTGCGCGGACCAGGGCGGAGACCATGTCCGGACTGACGAAGCCCCGGTGGCAGGCTACCTCGCGAATGCCCTGAATCAACACATCGATCTCGCTACCCTTGCTGACATAGCCCAGGGCGCCCAGCGCCAAGGCCCGGTTGAGCATCGCGTCCGAGGTGTGCACGGTATAGACAAGAATCCTGGCCTGGGGGTCGATCTGGATGATGTGGCGCAGGGCTTCGAGTCCGCCGTAACCGCCCATGCCCAGGTCCATGACCACGATGTCCGGATGATGGGTGCGATACCAGGAGTAGGCGGCCTCGCCGCTGGCTGCTTCACCCTGGACCTGGAAGTCCTCCCGTGAGGACAGCAGGCTGCGCAGACCCGAGCGCAGGGCCGGGTGGTCATCCACCAGCAGGATGGTAAGCGGCCTGGCGGTCGCCGCGATCTGCGCGGGGGTTGCGGAGTACATGGAATACGGCACGTCAGTTCGAAATCGTTGGAACTGGAAGGATACGTCATCCGCAACGCCCGGATCGGCACGCTTACGCGGCAGATCTCTCAGGTTCCACTAGGCCGCGGTAAGCATGCCAGCTCGCATGTCCCAGCATAGGGAATATGACCATGAAACCGACGAAGAAGGTTGCCATGCCGAAGAAGGTGGACAAGGCGATCGTGGCCGCCCACAGCGACATGGCCGCGGGATTCTCCTTCACGACTGCCAGGCTGGTGGCAATCGCCGTAACCAGATCCGTGGACCGCTCCAACAACATCGGCAAGGTGACCACGCTGATCGAGAACACCAGAGCCGCCAACAGAGCGCCTACCCCGATGGACACGGCAATGTACGGCACGTTCACGCTTCTGAAGGCCATGCCCGAACCAACTGAGGACAGGGCCAGGGACAATCCCTGGCGCGTCAGCAGCGCGGTGGCAAGCGCGGATAGATCGATCCACCAGGCGAACAGCATAGCAAGCACCATTCCGAACAGCATGGCATTGCCGGTCAAGGGACGGTCTTCGCCCGAAATTTCCAGTTTCGCGCCAGATCCTCCCCGCTCCAGACGCCAGGAAATGCGGTAACAACCGATCGCCAGCATGGGCGCCAGTATCAGGAAACCGCCAGCCAGGGCCATGACCCATTGCGGACTGCTTATTACGGATATCAGTAGGGCCAAGCCAGCGATACCCGGGATGAATCCATATAGCCACGATTGTCTCCAGGTGCTCCGGAAATCCCGGTAACCAGCCCGTAGCCAACGCATCGGCTCCATGGCGTCCACCCGATGGATGCAAGGCAAAGTCACAAGCCCCGTGCTTGGGCAATAGAGTGAAGTCAACATGGCAGCCTCCTTTCGCCGGCACTTGCCAATTCCACCCTTAGGCGGATTTGCAGGTGCCCAGCCAGGCAAGCGTGGCTGGACACCTGATGGAGAAGTCACATATAGGCCTTGGCTTCCTCGCCGGGATTCGGCAACCCGGCGATGCGCCAGGCTTCCCGCGCATCCGGAAACAGCCTGGTCATGCAGCCCGCTTCGTAACCGCCCAAATGACAGATGTGCATCAGGGCGGGAACGGCCCCGGTGCGCAGATATTCCAGGCGCAGTTGATGCAACAAGGACAGTTGCTGAGGGTCCAGTTCGCCCAGGCCGTCCTGGTGAGCGATTGTTCGTGCCGACGTTTCGGTCCACTCCGCCGGATCCACCAGGAATCCATCATCGTCGAAACGTACTTCCAGTTCAGTTATTTCG
Organism: uncultured Pseudomonadota bacterium; assembly: GCA_903918705.1. Classification (GTDB taxonomy): domain Bacteria; phylum Pseudomonadota; class Gammaproteobacteria; order Burkholderiales; family Thiobacillaceae; genus PFJX01. Next base: position 5,438 of record CAIXFP010000667.1, on the reverse strand, counting down.
AGCATCGTCGCTCTCCTCTGTCCGCGTTGGGTGGAAAGCAGGCAAGCAATTTCGGAACAGCGTGCCCAACCTGCCGGTCGTGAAGTTGGCCATGGCCCGGATTCCAGTTGATTGAGCGGGGGGGGCGTTGGAAGGGTGCTCATGCCGGGTCTCCATGCGTGACATGGTTAATACCATAGTAGAATGCTCAAGTTATTCAACCATGATCAGAACGGGACGCTTGTGCGGCATGAGGAGCTGCAGGCCTGCGCGGCTGGACCTACAGCTAACCACGCTATGCCATTACCATTAAGCCTCCGATGTCGAGTACATGGGAATTGCCGCCGTCTATTGCAAAAGGCTCACATCGAAAGAGAAAGGTGGAAACGTCATGATTCGTCCAACAGGCCTTAATGGATTTTTGCGACTGGTCGTTCTGGCCCTATTGCTGGGCTTTGGTCTCGCGGGCAACGAAACCGCGCAGGCCGTGGACGGCTCCTCCATAGAAATGGGTGGCGGCGAGGAGACCACAATGGCCCGCGTGAACGCCCGATGGAATTGGGACAATCTCTGGGACATGAACCGCGACTGGATTGCCACTGCCTTTTGGGAAGGCGGCGTGGGTTACTGGCAGGGTGACCAACGCAAGGGCGGCAAATATATTTGGGAGGTGGGCCTCACACCGGTGTTCCGCCTCAATTCCGCCCACAGTAAATTCTTCTGGGAGGGCGCCATCGGTGTCCACCTGATGTCGCAGGATCGCATTGACAACGGGCGCTTGTTTGGAAGCCGTTTTAGCTTTGGCGACATGGCAGGTTTCGGTTGGCGCCTTGAAGGCAAGGGGCGATACGAACTAGGCTACCGTTTCCAACATCTGTCCAATGCCGACATCGCCAAACCCAACGATGGCATGAACTTCCACCAAGTCCGATTCGGCATCAATTACTGAGACTGAGTCGGCCACTTTGGCAAGCACCAGATTCCATGCGTCTTCCAACCGCCAATAGCTATTGATAAGCGTACCTGCGAAACAGTCTAGGCATGCTCAGGAAGCAACTCCATGATCTACACGGCAGGGACTGAGGGCGACAGTTGTTTCAAAAATGAAATTAGTTTCACGGCTTTGTTTACATCTGCATCAATAGCAATCTTGCGCCATGGCCCCGATCTTCCCGCCCCGCCCACCCGTCCCGGCTGCTGACCGAGCCTTGCTGGTTAGCCAGCTCTATCACGCGCTACGGCGTGACGAGCTGTGCCGACTGCCCTTTTAATCGCTGCGACCGATCCGGCATGGCCCCTTCAAACCTTGCGCGGATGGCTCAGCCATCCAGGCTATGAGCTAGACTGTAATCCAGCTCGTTAGACAGGAGAATGTCATGCGTGAGATCGGCGCCTTCGAGGCCAAGAACAAACTCGGCACCTTGCTCGACTGGGTCGAACGGGGTGAGGAAGTTCTCATCACCCGGCGCGGCAAAGCGGTGGCGCGGTTGGTGCCCGCCGAACCCGGCTTCGATCGCGCCAAGGCGCAGCGCGCGGCGGAGGGGATCCTTGATGCCCGGCGTGGGGTCATGCTCGGCGGCCTCAAGATCAAGGATCTGGTGAACGAGGGGCGCCCGTGAGCTTCGTGCTGGATAGCTCGACTAGCCTGGCCTGGTGCTTCGAGGATGAGCGCACGGACGCGACCGACGCGCTGCTGGAGCGCGTGGTGGATTCTGGCGCCGTCGCGCCCTCGTTGTGGCCCTTGGAAGTTCTCAATGCCCTGGCCACGGCGGAGCGCCGCGGCCGGATTGATGCGGAACTGCGGCAACGTGTCGCTGGGTTCCTGCGCGATTTACCGGTGGCCATCGATGCCGAGACGGCCAGCCAGGTGTGGGCGGTGACGTCCCAATTGGCAGCGCGGCATCGCCTCACTCTCTACGACGCCGCCTATCTCGAACTGGCGCTGCGCCTCGGGTTGCCCCTGGCCACGCTGGACCAGGAACTGCGCGGCGCCGGCGCCGCGCTTGGCGTCACCCTGCTCGGTCTGTGACACAACGAGGCGCCCCATGGCCACCCCAGACTTTCCCGCCTCCTGTCGCCCTCGCGCAGCATTTCCAGCGCCTTGGCCAAGGCTACCCGCTGTAGCTCCAGGTTCTGCTCCTCACATCAAGATTGAGCCGGTCGGCCGCGCGAAAGTAGATGGCCTGCTCGATGGCTTCCTTGTATCCACATCAAGCATTGGAAAAAGCACTGCCACGAATACAACGCCCGCGGCGAGCGCGTGTTCAACCGAGGAATCAAGGATCATTGAAGTTGCGCAAGTGAGCCGTGACTGCGCCCACATCGAAGCTCGTTTGCTCATGTTCTGGGCAGGACAGGTGCTAATGGCGCTCGCTCAGGGTGGACGCCGCCTCTGTGTTCAGCCGGTAACCGATACCTGATACGGTCAGCAAGTACTTCGGTCGCGCCGGCTCGTCCTCCAACTTGCGACGCAGCCCGGCCATGAACACGCGCAGGTAGTGGGTGCGCTCCGCATGAGACGGCCCCCACACATCCTTGAGCAGTTGCCGATGGGTGAGCACCCGCCCTGAGTGGGTCAGCAGCACGGTCAGCATGCGGTACTCGATGGGCGTGAGGTGCACCGGCTCGCCGCCCCGGCTGACCGCACGGTGGGCCAGGTCGATGCGCAGGTTGCCGAATTCCACCAAGGTTTGACCGGCTTCGTCGCGCGGGAGCGAGGTCCGGCGCAGCAGGGCACGCAGGCGGGCGAGCAGTTCCGGTACGCCGAAGGGCTTCGCCAGATAGTCGTCGGCGCCGGCATCCAGGGCTTCCACCTTCTGCGCCTCTTCGCCGCGGGCGGAGAGGATCAGGATGGGAATGGCGGTCCAGGCGCGCAGGTCGCGGATGACTTCGAGGCCGTCGCGGTCGGGCAGCCCCAGGTCGAGGATGATCAGTTCCGGCTGTCGCGTGGCTGCTTCGATCAGGCCCCGTTCGGCGGTCTCCGCTTCCCAGACCTGATAGCCGGAAGAAGTCAGCACGCTGCGCACGAAGCGGCGGATTTCTTTCTCGTCCTCGATCAGAACCACGTTCACGCCGGAACCACTCATTCGTTGTCCTTGAGCGCGGGAGGATTGCCGATGGGCAGAGTGAATTCGAAGCAGGCGCCACCCCGTTCCAGATTGTGGGCACGAATGCTTCCTCCGTGGGCCACAACGACGGCGCGGGCGATGGCCAGGCCTAGGCCGACTCCGGCGATGCTGGACTCCTCCTTGCCGCGCGTGAATTTCTCGAAGATCGCCTGCTCCATGCCGGGGGGCAGGCCGGGGCCGTTGTCGCACACCGCCACCACCACGTCGCCGCCGTCGACGTGGGCGGCGATGTCGATGACGCTACCGGGCGGGGTGTATTTCGCGGCGTTCTCCAGAAGGTTGCTGAATACCCGTTCCATGAGCACTGCATCCAGTTCCAGCAGCGGCAGGTCGGCGGGCAGGTCGATGCGCACCGCATGCCCGCCCAGTACCGATGAACGGGCCTGCAACGCGGCGCCGACGCTGTCCTCCAGGGGCTGCCATTCCCGCTTGAGGCTGACGCGGCCGGCCTGCAACCGGGCCATGTCCAGCAGGTTGTTGACCTGGGAGTTGGTGCGCAGGGCCTGTTCACGAATGGCGCCGGCGAATTCCCGCTGGCTGGGCGCCAGGGGCGGCTCGGCCAGCAGCATGGCGTCTATCAGTCCGACCATGGCGGTGAGCGGCGTGCGCAGGTCGTGGGAAAGACTGGACAGCAGGGAATTGCGCAGGTGTTCCGATTCCATGCTGATCAGCGCTTCCTGGGCAATGGCGATGTAGTGCACCCGTTCCAGCGCGATGCCCAGGAGGGCGGCGAAGGTATCCAGCAGGCGCTGCTGTTCCGGGGCGAGCAGGGCATTTTCCGGGCCGGGGGCGATGGCCATCACCCCGCGGATGCGCATGGTGCCCTTGAGCGGAACGTAGAGAAATTGGCTGGCGGGCAGGGTGTCGGTGCCACGTCCGGCGGATTCACCGTGGTCCAGGGCCCATTGCGCGATGCCCAGGTCCAGCACGTCGCCGCGTTCCACCGTCACCGGCAGCTTGCCCTTGTCGTCAGGCAGCAGCAGATGGGCGTGGACGCCGAAGGTGGTGCTGACGAAACGGTCGCCGATTTCCTCGATCTGCTCCAGCAGCAGCACGCTGGACAGTTCCCGCGCCATTTCGTACAGGGCGCGCATGCGCCGCTCGCGGCTCTCCGCCACCCGCGCCTGGAAGGAGAGGCCGGTGGTGAGGTGGGCGATGCTGAGTGCCACCGCCAGCATCACGGCAAAGGTGATGAGGTACTGGACGTCACTGACGGCGAAGGACAGACGCGGCGGCACGAAGAAAAAATCGAAGGCCGCCACCGACAGGAATGCGCTCAACAGGGCCGGGCCGCGGCCCAGCTTGAAGGCGGCAAACAACACCGCCAGCAGGAATAGCATGACGATGTTGGCCAGTTCCAGATGGTGGCGCAGGGGCGTGGCGAGGAGGGTCACCGCCACCACCGCGGCCACCGCCAGGGCATGGTTGCGCCAGTTGACCTTCCTGCCCGGCGTGGCGGGGGGGGCTGCCGCCCCCTCTTGGCCGGCCGGCTCTTCGCCTCTTTCACTGCCCAGTTCCACCAGGATCAGGTCGATGTCCGGCGCCAGGTGGCCCAGGCGGGTGCTGAAGCGGCGCTGCCAGGGGAAGCGGTAGGCGCGCCAGCCCACCGATCGGCGGCCCAGAACGATCTTGCCCAGGTTGTGCTCGCGCGCGTAGGTCAGGGCCACCAGGGCCGCGTCCTCGCCGGGCAGGGTGGCGGTGCGGGCGCCCAGTTCACCGGCCAGCTTGAGGATGGCGAGCAGCCGCGTACGCCGCGCCTGGGGCAGGCGCAGCAGGGCCGGGGTTTCCACGTAGACGACGTGCCAGGGCACGCCGAACTGGGCCGCCAGGCGGGCGCCGTTGCGCACCAGCTTCTCGCCGCCGCTCTCCGGGCCGATGCACACCAGCAAAGAATTCTGGGTCTGCCATACCGGTGCCACCGCCTGGTCGCGGCGATAGGCCACCACGTCCTCGTCCACCCGGTCGGCGGTGCGGCGCAAGGACAGTTCGCGCAGGGCCAGCAAGTTGCCCTTGCGGAAGAAGTTGCGGATCGCCCGTTCCGCCTGGCGCGGCAGGTAGACCTTGCCATCCTTGAGGCGCTGCAGCAGCTCGTCCGGTGGCAGGTCCACCAGCACCACCTCGTCGGCCAGATCGAACAGGCGGTCGGGCACGGTCTCGCGCACCTGGATGCCGGTGATGCCGTTGACCACGTCGTTGAGGGTTTCCAGGTGCTGCACGTTGACCGTGGTGTAGACGTCGATGCCGGCGGCGATGAGTTCCTCCACGTCCTGCCAGCGCTTCGGGTGCCTGGCGCCTGCGGCATTGGAGTGGGCCAGTTCGTCCACCAGCAGG
>CAIXFP010000666.1 GCA_903918705.1 uncultured Pseudomonadota bacterium | reverse complement strand
CGTCGACTACATCCACGTCGCCCGCGACACCATCAAGCGCATCGGCTACGACAACACCGACTACGGCATCGACTACCGCGGCTGCGCCGTGCTGGTGGCCTACGACAAGCAGAGCCCGGACATCGCCCAGGGCGTGGACCGCGCCTCCGACGACTACCTCAACCAGGGTGCCGGCGACCAGGGCCTGATGTTCGGCTACGCCTGCGACGAGACCCCGTCCCTGATGCCCCTGCCCATCTACCTGGCGCACCGCCTGATGGAACGCCAGTCCCTGCTGCGCAAGGACGGGCGGCTACCCTGGCTGCGCCCGGACGCCAAGTCCCAGGTCACCCTGCATTACGTGGACGGCAAGCCCCACAGCATCGACACCATCGTGGTCTCCACCCAGCACGCCCCGGAGATGACCCTGGAAACTATCCGCGAGGCGGTGATCGAGGACATCATCAAGCCGGTGCTGCCGAAGGAACTGATCAAGGGCCAGATCAAGTATCTGGTGAACCCCACCGGACGTTTCGTCGTCGGCGGGCCGCAAGGCGACTGCGGGCTGACCGGGCGCAAGATCATCGTCGACACCTACGGCGGTGCCGCGCCCCACGGCGGCGGCGCGTTCTCCGGCAAGGATCCGTCGAAAGTCGACCGTTCCGCCGCCTACGCCGCCCGTTACGTGGCCAAGAACATCGTCGCCGCCGGCCTTGCAGCCAAGTGCCAGGTGCAGGTCAGCTACGCGATTGGTGTCGCCCGCCCCACCAGCGTCATGGTGGAGACCTACGGCACCGGCAAGATCACCGACGAGCACCTGAACGAGCTCATCGCCAAGCATTTCGACCTGCGCCCCAAGGGCATCGTGCAGATGCTCGACCTGCTCCGCCCCATCTACCAGAAGACCGCCGCCTACGGCCACTTCGGCCGCGACGAGCCGGAATTCACCTGGGAAGCCACGGACAAGGCAGAAGCGCTGAAGGCCGACGCGGGGGTGTAAGGTTCGGGTCTAGCCAGCCGCGAGGAGCACGCCATGCAATGGTCGGATGTGTTGTCGGACCGGTCCCTGCGGGACCTGCCCTACAAGATCGAGCTCGACAAATGGGGGAACGTGGTCATGAGTCCTGCCAGTAACCGGCATGGCCGGCTGCAGGGGATGCTTTTCGCCATGCTGGACAAACTCACGCAAGGCCGCGCCCTGATCGAGTGTTCCGTCGCTACCCCCGAGGGCGTGAAAGTGGCCGACGTGGCCTGGTGCTCCGACGCCTTCTTCGACCGCTACGGCTACGAAACCCCCTACCCGCGCGCCCCGGAAATCTGCGTCGAGGTGCGCTCCCCGTCCAATTCGGAGGAGGAACTGCAGTTCAAGACCCGCCTTTACCTGGCGGCCGGCGCCCGTGAAGTGTGGATCGTCCTGGAGTCGGGCGAGGCGCGTTTCTTTGGCCCCGAGGGCGAACGCACCGCTTCCGAAACCGGCCTGGACCCCAGGCCGCTGCTCAATCACTGAGGGGGGACGTCATGCAACTCGCAGAAAAACTTGTCCTGAGCGAAGCCGACTACCTGGTCTTCGAGGAAAAGGCGCCGCTCCGTCATGAGTACGTAGGGGGCGAGGCGTATGCCATGTCGGGGGGGACGTTGCGGCACAACCGGATCTCCGGGAATGCCTACATCTCCCTTTCCATGGCGTTGAAAGTCAAGCCCTGCCAGGTCTACATGAACGATGTGAAACTCCACGTCGCCCGGGACAGCGCCTACTACTATCCGGACGTGATGGTCACCTGTTCAGAACAGGCCACGGCCGCCAACGAATCCCAGGTGGTGAGCGACCCGGTGCTGGTGGTGGAAGTCCTCTCCCCCAGCACCGAAGCCACCGACCGGCGCGAGAAACTGCACGCCTACCGCCACCTGCCCTCGCTGCAGGAATACGTCCTCATCAGCCAGGACACGCAGCAAGTCGAGATCTACCGCCGCCAGGGCGACATTGGGTGGTTGTTCATCACCTATGAGCCCGGCGACACGGTGGAATTCGCCAGCGTCGACGTGACCGTGCCGTTGGCCGACCTCTACGCCGGTACTGACATCATCACACCGTAATCGAACAACTGCCGTCCCGAGGGGCGCTGCGACGAGCCGCACGGCTCGCCAGGCTCGGACCAACGGCCTCCCTGTAGCAACCGCGCCCGTTCATTTTTTGGAGCACTGAATGAACGCGTTCACCGACTGCAAAGTCGCCGACATGGCCCTGGCCGACTGGGGCCGCAAGGAAATCCGCATCGCCGAGACCGAGATGCCCGGCCTCATGGCCATCCGCGAGGAATACGCGGCGAGCCAGCCCTTGAAGGGCGCACGCATTACCGGCAGCCTGCACATGACCATCCAGACCGCGGTGCTGATCGAGACCCTGACGGCCCTGGGAGCCGAAGT
>CAIXFP010000665.1 GCA_903918705.1 uncultured Pseudomonadota bacterium | reverse complement strand
TGCTGCCCTGATGCCGGCCTGGATTGCCAGCTTGCCCGAGTTATCCCGGCATGCTCGCGACTGGGCCACACGGTTGGCCGGACAAGCCGACCTTGCTTCAAATTTGGTGAAATTTATCAACAAGTTGTTAGAATCGCGGGCTTTTTAGCACCCCAGGACACTTTCCATGAAAACCGCTCAAGAACTCCGCGCCGGCAACGTGATCATGGTCGGCAACGACCCACTGGTCGTGCAGAAGGCTGAATTCTCCAAGTCCGGCCGCAACTCCTCCGTGGTCAAGATGAAATTCAAGAACCTGCTCACCGGCGCGGCCAGCGAGACGGTTTACAAGGCTGACGAGAAGTTCGATACCGTCAACCTGGAACGCAAGGACTGCACCTATTCCTACTTCGCCGACCCCATGTACGTGTTCATGGACGCCGAATACAACCAGTACGAAATCGAAGCCGACAACATGTCCGACGCCCTGCCCTACCTGGAAGACGGCATGCCGCTGGAAGTGGTGTTCTACGAAGGCAAGGCCATCTCCGTGAACATGCCCTCTTCCGTGGTGCGGGAAGTGGAATACACCGAACCCGCGGTCAAGGGCGATACCTCCGGCAAGGTGCTGAAACCCTGCCGCATCAAGCCTACCGGCCACACCATTTCGGTGCCCGCCTTCGTGGAAATCGGCGACAAGATCGAAATCGACTGCGCCACCGGCGAATACCGCAACCGCGTGAAATAAGCGCCGTCGCCGCCACAGCACACCGGGCGCCCCAGGGGCGCCCTTTTTGTTGGGTGTCCTCCGCCTCAGCGCTGGTTCACCCGTTGGGTGCCAGATCCAGGCGGAAATCCTCTCCCGACCAGCCGCCCGGCATGTCCTCCGACTCCCGGCGCCAAGTGAATTCAAGACTGCCATGGCCGCGCAACTGTTCGGGGGTCAGGAGGGTGCCATGCTGCTCCAGCCCCCAGGGACGGGTGGGTAAATCCCGGATCGCCCGCCAGCCGTCGAAGCCCAGGCGCAGCGTGGCCGGGGATGGCAGCAGGATCAGCAAGGCGCAGCCGGGGGCCAGGCGGGTGATGACGGCGCCGGGGGTCCAGACCCAGGTGGCGGCTTCCGGGCGGAGGCCGGCGTAGCGCCGCCACACCGCTTCCGGGCGGTCGCACACCCGGCCGCGATTCCGGGAGGCCGCAAGTTTGATGAATTCGGCATGGGCCCAGGCCAGAGGCATGGCGGAACCACTTGGGCGGCCGGGGTGGAGGCCGCGTTCCGGCAGGGGCGCGGCGTCCCACACCTGTTCCGGCAGCAGGCCGCCGCTGCCCGCCATGGCGTTCATGGTGGCGAGATAGGGCAGCGGATCCTCGCCCAGCGTCAGCGCGTGATGGCCGCGCTCGCCCACCAGCAGGGGCCAGCCGCGGCCCTGGCCGGTGCCGTCGAAGGGTGAACCGTCGGCGTGTTCGCCGTAACCGTCGCCGTTGTAGCGGTGCCACACCGGGCCACTGGGCGTCTCGGTTTTCAGCATGGCGTCCGCCAGTTTCAGGGTGTCGAGGATGAGGGGATCGTCGCCACGGCGCAGCCCCAGGCGTACCAGTTGCAGGAAATCCAGCCCCACCTGGGCGGCGGCTGCCAGGCCGGGGTCGTCTTCCAGGTTCTTGATCGGCAGGGTGCGCTGGAGGGCGGCGGGGCAGGCGAGGATGTCCGGCGGCGCCTCGCGCACGTAATGGGCGCTGATGCCATGGGCGGCATCCAGCGACGTGGCGCGGGCCACGCACCAGTCTTCCAGGCGGGCGTTCCAGAAATCCGCCATGAGCCGGGGCAGTGCGCGTTCACCCTCCGGCAGCAGTTCCGCGCCGGCCACCAGGGCGGCGATGCACACGGCCAGCGTGTAGGGATTGACCCCGGCATCCTCTTCCCAGCGGTCTTGCGGGCTGGCCGGGCCTTCCCGGACCAGGAAGGCCAGGGCGCGCCGCACCATGTCGGCCACCGGCAGGCCGCCCAGGGCATCGTTCTCCGCCAGGCTGGCGGCGAGCAGGATCGGAAAGGCGGATTCGTCCAACTGGATGCCCTGCCAGTAGGGCGTGCCGCCCAGCCACTGGTTCTGAAACCAGTGGCCATCCGGGTTCTGGCTGGCGACGAGATAGCCCAGGACCGCCCGCGCCTCTGTCGCGCCCCCCAGGGCCAGCAGCGCCTGGGCGCATTCCGCCAGGTCGCGCGGCCACACCAGGTGATAGCCGCCCCGCTCCTCGCCGCAATTGCCCCAGGGCACCGAGAGGCTGGCCACCATGGCGCCGCTGAAGGTCTTGTCGTAATGGGTTTTCAGTACCTGGGCGGAGAGGCGCAGTTGCGCCGCCAGTTCCGCCGGTAGATCGTAACCGGGGCAGCGAGCCTCCCGCGCCGCGTGCCAGTCGGCCCAGGCGGCGGTCTGCTGATGCCAAAGCTGGGCGAAAGGTTCGGTGAGGCTGGACAGCGCCTGGGTGGCGGCGGCCCCTGGCGACGTGGACAGCCCCAGGGCGAGATCGGCCCGGCGCGGCAATTCCGCCATCAGGGCGACGTTGCCCGGCCCCGCCTCGCTCCAGGTCCAGGCCATGCGGCCGTGATGGGCGAAATCCTGCCAGCCATCGGAGGCGCCGACATAGCCGGCGGAGGTGGCGCCGAAGGCGTCGCGGAGATCCGCGGCGACGCCCAGCAGGGCCAGGGCGAACGGCCCCTGCCGCGCCGCAAGCAGCTTGCGCCCCCGATAGTCGCTCGCCCAGGCCTGGTTGTGCGCGCCGGTGCCGCCCAGATGGGGGGCGAGCAGCACGTAGGGGCGCAATTCCGGATCACCGTCCAGCACCACTTCCAGGCGCAGCACGTCGCGGTCGGGGTCGGGGCAGACGCGCAGGGTGAGGGTGAAACGCGGGTGGCGATGGGTCACCGTGGCCAGGGGAATGCCGGGGGCCGGAGTGGCGATCTCGCGCGCGTCCAAACGCTTCACTTCCACCCAGAAACCGGCGCCGTCGGCGACGATGAAGCCCAG
>CAIXFP010000664.1 GCA_903918705.1 uncultured Pseudomonadota bacterium | reverse complement strand
TCATCGCGGTAGCGCTTCACGCGGCCCGACATCTCGGGCATCACGTGGTTCATGAACTGCTGGGCCTGCTCGTAGATGTCGTCGGTGTCGATCAGGATCTCGCCGATGTCCGCGGTGAAGTAGTCGCGGATGGCGCGGATGACGAGCGAGGACTCCTGGTAGATCAGGAAGGCGCCGGACTGGCCCTGGGCGGCGCCGTCAATGGCGGTCCACAGTTGCAGCAGGTAGTTCAGATCCCACTGCAGTTCTTCGACATTGCGGCCAATGCCGGCGGTGCGGCCGATCAGGCTCATGCCGGCAGGCACTTCCAGTTGCGACAAGGCATCGCGCAGCTCGTTGCGCTCCTCGCCCTCGATGCGGCGGGAGACGCCGCCGCCGCGCGGGTTGTTGGGCATCAGCACCAGGTAGCGGCCGGCCAGGCTGATGAAGTTGGTCAGCGCCGCGCCCTTGTTGCCGCGCTCGTCCTTTTCCACCTGGACGACCAGTTCCATGCCTTCCTTGAGGAAGTCCTGGATCTTGCCGCGGCCGAAATCGCCGCCTTCGGCGCCGCGTAGCGACGATCGGGCGATTTCCTTGAACGGCAGGAAGCCGTGGCGTTCCGCGCCGTAGTTGACGAAACAGGCTTCCAGGGAAGGCTCGACGCGGGTGACGATGGCCTTGTAGATGTTGCTCTTGCGCTGTTCCTTGTTGGCGGACTCAATGTCGAGATCGACCAGCTTCTGGCCTTCGACTATGGCGACGCGGAGTTCTTCCGCCTGCGTCGCATTGAACAACATACGTTTCATATTTTACCCCAGCGCTACTCGCGCCCCGGGGGATGACAAACCCTTGCCGCGCAGGTCGCGCGCGGCGATGCAGGGCAGGAGGTCAGGCGTCTTGTCTTTTGTCGCTGAACGGCTGGTGCATGTTGACGGGTTTATCTTCTGTTCATCCAGCCAGCCGGGTCTGAACAAAAAACCAAGGCCGGCCGGGAGATCATCCGGGTACGGGTCGCGCAGAAAAAGTGCGTTACCATCGCTGCTTTTTTCGGGCTCGCGGACTTCGGGAAGCGTTCGGCCTCTGGGTGTTGACGCGCTAACAGCGCGCAACAGGTGCAAATTCGGCACTCTTGGAGGGGGAACGCTCCGGTCATTCCTGCGGGCTTTCTGCCGGTGAGCGAGACAACCGGCGCCCCTGGGCGGTGCTTGGGCAGGATCTTCAACGCCCCTGGTGCACGCTTTTTGGGCAGCGGGAGTATACGGTAATGCAATCAGTCGTCAAAGCCGCTGTAAGCAAAGTACTTATCGGCCCGGAACAGGCCGGACAGCGCATCGACAATTTCCTGGTGAAACACCTCAAGGGCGTGCCGAAGAGCCGCATCTATCGGATGCTGCGCGAGGGCGAAGTGCGGGTATCCGGCCATCGCGCCAAACCGGAATACAAGATCGCCGAGGGCGACGAAATCCGCATCCCGCCGGTACGGGTGGCGGAACCGGCCGCCACCCCCCAGGCCAGCCTGGCGGGCCAGCCCCTACTCGATCGGGTGATCTACCGCGACGACGCCCTCCTGGTGATCGACAAGCCGGCCGGCCAGGCGGTGCATGGCGGCAGCGGGATCAGCCTGGGGGTGATCGAGCAGTTGCGCCAGGAGTTGCCGCAAGCCAAGTTTCTTGAACTGGCCCACCGCCTCGACCGGGAAACCTCCGGCGTCCTGGTGCTGGCACTGAAGCGTTCCGCCCTGGTGGAGTTACACCGCATGTTGCGCGAGGGCGAGACGAGGAAAACCTACCTGGCCCTGGCCACCGGCCTCTGGCGCGACGCGGTGCGCCACGTCAAACTGCCATTGCAGCGCTACCTGAACGACGACGGCGAACGCCGGGTGGCGGTGTCCGACGACGGCCAGCGCGCCCACACCATCTTCCGCCTGGTGCGCAAATTCCCCGAATTGAGCCTGCTGGAGGCGGAACTCAAGACCGGCCGCACCCACCAGATCCGGGTGCATCTGGCCGCTCTCGACCACTGCATCGCCGGCGACGACAAATACGGCTTCCCCGAGGTGAACCGCGCCTTGAAGAAGCGCGGCCTCAAACGCATGTTCCTGCACGCCGCGCGCCTGGAACTGAAGCACCCCCTGACCGGCGCGCCCCTCGTCCTGGAAGCGCCCCTGGCCCCCGATCTGCAATCCTTTTTGAACGGCCTCGACCATGAAACCCAAGCGCTTTGACCTCTTGATCTTCGACTGGGACGGCACCCTGATGGACTCGGCCGGGGTGATCGCCGCCTGCATCCAGGCCGCCGCCCGCGACATGGACCTGCCCATACCCAGCCGCGAAGAGGCCAGCCACGTCATCGGACTGGGGTTGCGGGAGGCCCTGGAGCATATCTTCCCCGGCCTGGCGGAAGCACGGCACCCGGTCCTCGCCGACCACTACCGCCGCCATTTTCTTGGCCAGGATCATGAGATTCCCCTGTTCGAGGGCGCGCGGGAACTGATCGAGGAACTCCGTGGGCGCGGTTTCCTGCTGGCGGTGGCCACCGGCAAGGCCCGCCGCGGCCTCGACCGGGTGTTCGCCCACACCGGCCTGGCACCCTTTTTTCACGCCTCCCGCACCGCCGACGAGACCTACTCGAAGCCGCATCCGGCGATGATTGAGGAATTGCTGGAGGAGTTGAGTGTGCCCGCGGCGCGCGCCCTGATGATCGGCGACACCAGCCACGACCTGGAGATGGCCCGCAATGCCGGAATCGCCAGCCTGGCCGCCGGTTTCGGCGCCCATCCGGCCGAGAACCTGAATTCCTACGGCGCCCTCAAGGTGTGTGGAAGCTTCGCGGAAATGGCGGATTGGTTGCTGGAAAACGCCTGAGCGCGGCGGCCACTACGCGACCTTGCGTTCCTGTATCCAGTTGCGCAGGGCGATGAGCAGTCCCAGGCCGATGAAGGCGCCTGGGGGCAGGATGGCGATGAGCAGGCCCGGATAGTGGGGAATCACCGGGATCACCCAGCTTTTCGCCATCGGCCCCAGGGCCAGGTCGATGCCGGAGAGCAGGGTGCCCTTGCCGATGATTTCGCGCGCCGCGCCCAATGTCACCAGGACACCGGTGAGGCCGATGCCCATCATGGCGCCGTCGAGGAGGGAATGGCCCACGGAGCGCTTCGAGGCGAAGGCTTCCACCCGGGCCAGGACGATGCAGTTGGTGACGATGAGGGGGATGAAGATGCCCAGCACCAGGTAGAGGGCATGCACCCAGGCGTTCATGAGCAGATCCACCACGGTCACCAGGACGGCGACGATGAGGATGAACACCGGGATGCGCACCGGGTGCGGGATCAGGTTGCGCACCAGGGCCACTGCCCCGTTGGACAGGGCCATGACGAAGGCGGTGGCCAGCCCCAGGGAGAGGGCGTTGACCACGTTGTTGCTGATGGCCAGGGTGGGACACATGCCGAGGATCTGGACCAGGCCGGGGTTCTGTTTCCACAGGCCGTTGTAGATGATGTCGCGGACGTCCTGGCTGATCATTTCTTCGCTCCTGGTAGGAT
>CAIXFP010000663.1 GCA_903918705.1 uncultured Pseudomonadota bacterium | reverse complement strand
GGTCGTCATGGCAAATCCACTTCCCCGGATCTCGGAGTCCGAGTGGGTTGTCATGAAGGAAGTCTGGCGCTGTCATCCCCTCACAGCTGGTGAAGTCGTGGCGGCGCTGGAGGGCCGGACGGCCTGGGGTCCCGCGACCTGCAGCCGGAAGCCCTCCTGGCCGCCGTCGAGAACATGCTCGACAAGGGTGCCCATAAAAAATTCTTCTACCTGTCCATCGACTTCATCCACGATCAGGCCGCCAATCCGAAGCAGGAAATCCATCAGGAGGAAATCCTCGCCGCCTATCCCAAGATCAAGGAGATGGCGCTGCGAGGCAGCGAAAACCCCAACCTGATGCCCAAGGGCGCCATCGCCGTGCGGATGCACTCGGTGGGCGGCTGGGGTGCCGTGACCACCGGCAAGAACCTGGCCATGACCCTGTTCGAGCTGCTCGGCTGGGACATCAAGGCCAACCCGAAATACGGTTCCGAGAAGAAGGGCCAGCCCACCACCTACTACCTGTCCGCCGCTCCCGAGCCGATCCGGGTCAACTGCGAGTACTCCCAGGTGGACGTGGTGCTCTCCCCCGACCCGCAAGTGTTCCTGCACACCAACGCGGTAGCCGGCCTGAAGAAGGGCGGGGTGTTCATCATCCAGAGCAACCTGCCCGACGCCGCGGCGCTGTGGGCTTCCTTCCCGGTGCACACCCAGAAGTTCATCGTCGACAACGACATCCATGTGTTCTACCTGGATGCCTTCAGCATCGCCCGGGAAGAGTCCTCCAACCCCGATCTGCAACTGCGCATGCAGGGCAACGCCTTCCAGGGCGCCTTCTTCTATGCCTCCGACGTGAAGGACCGCGCCGGCCTCACTGAAGAGAACCTGTTCCAGGCCATCGAAAACCAGTTGAAGGACAAGTTCGGCAAGAAGGGGCAGCGCATCGTCGATGACAACGTGCGCGTGGTGAAGCGCGGCTACACGGAAATCTTCGAGATTCCCGCCGACGTGAAACAGGTGGGCGCCCGCCAGGCTGGGGGGGGCAAGCTGGCGCCGTCGCTGCCCATCATGTTGAAGCGCATGCCGGAGAACGCGGGCAAGCTGGACCGCGCCGCCGACCTGCACCGTTTCTGGGAACAGACCGGCAACTTCTACATCTCCGGCAAGGGTTCCGACAACCTGGCCGACCCGTTCATGGGCATGGCCCTGACACCCGCCGCCACCGGCGTGTATCGCGACATGACCCAGATCCGCTTCGAGCACCCGGTGTGGGTCGCGGAAAACTGTACCGCCTGCGGCAACTGCTACACGGCTTGCCCGGACTCCGCCATCCCCGGCCTGGTCTCCACCGTGGGCGATGTCCTCAACACCGCCGTCGGCAACATCGAGATGGGCGGGCGCATCACCCGCTTCCTGCGCAAGGGCGTGCGCAATATCGAGAAGAAGCTGCGTGTCGTGCTGGATAAAGACGGATTGAACGTCCGCGCCCTCATGATGCAGGCCATCGAAGATGCCATGCATGAAGACCCGAACCAGGGCAACGTGGCCATGGAGGAGGAATATCACCTCCTGGAAAAGGAAATCGGCTCCTTCCAGTTCGCCACCACCAAGCCCTACTGGACCAACAAGGAGAAGAAGAACAAGGGCTCCGGCGGCCTCTTCTCCATCACCGTCAACCCGTATACCTGCAAGGGCTGCGCTCTGTGCGTGGATGTCTGCGAGGACGACGCACTGAAGATGGTCACCCAGCACGACGACACCATCGCGGCCCTGCGCCACGACTGGAATTTCTGGCTCGACCTGCCCACCACGCCGGCGGAGTACAGCCGCATCGACAGCCTGGATGAGAAAATCGGCGCCCTGGAAACCCTGCTGCTGGACAAGAAAAACTACGGCGCCATGGTCTGCGGCGACGGCGCCTGCCTGGGCTGCGGCGAGAAGACCACCCTGCACCTGTTCACCGCCACCGTCACGGCGCTGATGCAGCCGCGAGTGGCCGCCTTCGTCGCCAAGATCGACGGCCTCATCTCCGGGCTGGAGAAGCACCTGCGCATGAAGCTCACCGAGACCGTGGACCTGACCGACACCAACGCCGTGCTGGCGGCTCTGGAATCCCACAAGGGCGAAGACCTGACCCTGGCCAACCTGTCGGAAAGCCTCAAGGATCAGGACCATGCCCAGCCCATCGACCCGCAGTGGCTGAAGTGGGTGACGCAACTCCTGGCCCGCCTGAAAGACCTCAAGTGGCGCTACGTGGAAGGCCCGACCCGTCGCGGCCGCGCCGAGATGGGCATCGTCAATTCCACCGGTTGCACCTCGGTGTGGTCGTCCACCTACCCGTTCAACCCCTACCCGTTCCCCTGGACGTCCCACCTGTTCCAGGATTCGACGTCGGTGGCACTGGGCGTGTTCGAAGGCCACATGGCCAAGATGGCGGACGGCTTCAAGGCCGTGCGCATGGCGGAAATCGAGTTGGCCGGCGGTTACAACCCGGCCGAGCACGACGCCGGCCTCACCTACTTCAACTGGGAGAAGTTCTCCGAGGAAGAGTGGCATTTGTGCCCGCCCGTGGTGGCCATCGGCGGTGACGGCGCCATGTACGACATCGGCTTCCAGAACCTGTCCCGCGCCCTGATGACCGGAATGCCGGTGAAGATCATGGTGGTGGACACCCAGGTTTACTCCAACACCGGCGGCCAGGCCTGCACTTCCGGCTTCATCAGCCAGGTGGCGGACATGTCGCCCTACGGCAAGCAGGGCCACGGCAAGAAGGAAATCCGCAAGGAGATCAGCCTCATCGGCATGGCGCACCGCTCCGCCTACGTGGCGCAATCCGCCATCTCCAACCCGACCCACCTGATCGAAAGCTTCATCGACGGCCTCAACAGCCGCCGCCCGGCCCTGTTCAACATCTACGCCGTGTGCCCGCCGGAACACGGCGTCGGCGACGATATGGCGGTGGAACGCTCCAAGCTGGCGGTGGAATCCCGTGCCTACCCGCTGTTCCGCTACGACCCGGACCAGGGTGTGGCCTTCAGCGAGTGCGTCAGCCTGGAAGGCAACCCGGACATGGACGCCGAATGGCCGGTGTATTCCCTGGAATACAAGGACCTGGACGGCAACGTCCAGAAGATGGACCTGCCCATGACCTTCGCCGACTTCGCCCTGGGCGAGGGCCGCTTCGCCAAGCAGTTCCGCAAGGCGCCCCAGGAAGCCTGGAACGACGACATGGTGCTGCTGGCCGACTTCCTGAAGCTGGAAGCCGACGACCGCGACGGCAAGTTCCCGTTCATCTGGGCGGTGGACAAGAAGCAGCACCTGATGCGGGTGATCGTGTCCCGGGAACTGGTCAACTCCTGCGAGGAGCGCCAGCACTACTGGCAGCAACTCAAGGACGTGGCCGGTCTCAACGTGCCGGAAGTGAACGAGGCGGCCATTGCCGAGCAGGCCCGCGCCGAACTCATGGCCCAGATCAACGCCAGCCTGGCCAATCTGGGCGGCGTAGCGCCGGCGACCACGTCGGCCACCGCGCCGGTTGCCGCAGCCCCCAGCGCCGACGGCTATGAACCCATGTGGATCGAGACCCCGGAATGCACCGCCTGCGACGAATGCACCAAGCTGGCCCCCAAGGCCTTCGCCTACAACGGCGACAAGAAGGCGGTCATCGTCGATCCCAAGGGCACCAGCTTCGCCAACATCGTCAAGGCGGCGGAGAAGTGCACGGCCGGCATCATCCATCCGGGCACGCCCTGGAACATGGGCGAAGCGGGCATCGACAAGCTCATCGCCCGCGCGGCGAAGTTCAACTGAGGCTGAGATGAACCACGTAGGTTGGGCACGCTTCGCTTTGCCCAACCTACGACTCTCACCAACCGCTACCAGCCATGAGCCTCTTCAATTTCTCCGGACGCAAGACTTTCTCGCGTGGGGTGCACCCCGACGCGAACAAGAGCACTGCCGGCAGTCCGATTCGTCGGATGCCATTTGCGTCGCGCATGATCCTCCCCCTCGTGCAACACATTGGTAAGCCGGCAGTGCCCCTTGTTCGGGCCGGCGAGGAGGTCATCCGCGGCCAACCCATAGCGAAGGCCGACGGATTCCTGTCGGTTCCCCTCCATGCGCCGGCCGACGGCGTCATCGAGTCCATCGAGCTGAAGCCCTCGGCGCGCGGTCCCTGGGTCGAATCCATCATCCTCAAGGTGTACGAGGCCTCCACCCAGGAAATCCGCTGGGCCGTCCCGCGCGACATCGACGCCCTGACGCCCGGCGAGATCATCCAGGCGATACAGGATTGCGGCATGGTGGGCCTGGGCGGCGCCGCCTTCCCCAGCCACGCCAAGCTCAAGGTGCCCGCCGAGCACAAGATTCACACTTTGGTGGTGAACGGCTGCGAGTGCGAGCCGTATCTCACCTGCGACCACAAGATGATGCTG
>CAIXFP010000662.1 GCA_903918705.1 uncultured Pseudomonadota bacterium | reverse complement strand
CACCGCTCAGGCCTTCATCACCACCGACCTGGACGACAACCAGATTACCGCCTTCCACCCCGGGGCGATGACCTTCTCCCATCAGAACCAGGTGGCCGACGCCGGCGGCATCAAGCTGGGCATCGTCTCGCCGGACGGCCGCCAGGGCATGATCGAGCACGCGCGCCAGTTCCAGGAGGCGGGCATCCCCTTCATCTTCGACCCCGGCCAGGGACTGCCCATGTTCAATGGCGATGAACTGCTGGACTTCATCGGCCAGGCCGACTACCTCACCTGCAATGATTACGAAGCGAAGCTGCTGCAGGAGCGCACCGGCCAGAGCCTGGAACAGTTGGCGAAACAGGTGCGCGCCCTGGTGGTGACCCTGGGCGGCGAAGGTTCGCGCATCCATGCCGATGGCCGGGTGCATGACATCGCGCCCGCCAGGGCGAGCGAGGTGGTAGACCCCACCGGTTGCGGCGATGCCTATCGCGCCGGCCTCATGGCCGGCATGCACAAGGGGATGGACTGGCCCACCTGCGGCCGTCTCGCCGGCTTGCTCGGGGCCGTCAAGATCGCCCAGCGCGGCGGCCAGAACCACCGCTTCACCTGGGACGAAATCGCCGATCGCTTCAAGTCCGAATACGGCTACTCGATCTGAAAACGAGGGTCTCGCCGGGCCGCGCGCTGGCGAGAGGGGTCAGTATCCGTCCGGGGCCAGGCTGGATATCTTGCCGCGGACCTTGGCCACGCCCTGATCAATGGCCTGGTCCAGGCTGGCGCCGTAGTAGTCCAGCGTGGTCAGTCCCACCAGCGGCTTGACCAGGGCGCGGCCTTCGCTGTCGAACACCATCACGGTGGGGGTCATGCGGACACCATAGTCCTCGGCGATTTCGCGGTGGCTCACCGGGTGCCCGGAGAAATCCTTGAGGTCGCGCAAGGCGTTCCGGTCGATGCGTCGCATCACCACACGGGATTTGTAGTCGGCATTGCCGCTCATGGGGATCAGGAAGTCGTTGAGCGCCGTCTCGCAGTAGGAGCAATGCTGCCCGACGAACACCAGCAGCACCACGCCCTGCACCGCGCGGGCCGCGGCGGCATCCTGCCGCAGGTCATGGGCGTAGGGCACATCCGCGCGGGCTGGAGTGATGCCGCATGATAAGATCGCAAGCCACAGGAACAACTGCTTAACTATCTGTTTCATCTTCATTTTCCTCCATCTCCGGGGGCATTCTAACGATGCCGTCGACACTCACAATAGTTAAATCATGCTGAATAAGATCATCATCGCCACCCGTGAAAGCCAGCTTGCCCTGTGGCAGGCCGAGCACGTCAAGGCGCGCCTCATGGCATTGCACCCCGGCCTGGAAGTCGAATTGCTCGGCATGACCACCCAGGGCGACCAGATTCTCGACTCGCCGCTGTCCCGCATCGGCGGCAAGGGCCTGTTCGTCAAGGAACTGGAAACCGCCATGGCGGAAGGCCGCGCCGACCTCGCCGTCCACTCCATCAAGGATGTTCCCATGGACTTGCCGGAAGGTTTCGAACTGGCGGCCATCGGCCAACGGGAAGACCCGCGCGATGCCTTCGTCTCGAAGAAATACGCCAGTCTGGCCGACCTGCCCTCCGGCGCTCGGGTCGGCACCTCCAGCCTGCGCCGCCAGGTGCAGTTGCGCGCCGCCTATCCGACCCTGGACGTGGATACTTTGCGCGGCAACGTCAACACCCGCCTGCGCAAGCTGGAGGAAGGCCAGTACGACGCCATCCTGCTGGCCGCCGCCGGCCTGAAGCGACTCGGCCTCGACCACCACATCAGCGCCATCCTGACTCCGGAGGAAAGCCTGCCGGCGGTGGGCCAGGGCGCCTTGGGCATCGAGATCCGTTGTGGCCGTCCCGATCTGGCGGCCCTGCTCGCCCCCCTGAACGACCCGGACACCGCCGCCTGCGTGCGCGCGGAGCGGGCCATGAGCCGCATGCTGCAAGGCGGCTGCCAGGCTCCCATCGGCGGCTTCGCGGAACTCCACGGCGGCCGCATCCACCTGCGCGCCTTCGTCGCCGACCTGGAAGGCATCCGCTTCTACCGCAGCGAAGTCGCGGGCGACCCGGCCGACCCAGAAGCCGTCGGCCATGCCGCCGCGAAGGAACTGATCGCTCAGGGCGCCGACAGCCTGCTGGCGGAACTGGTGCACCGCCTGCAATGAACTTGTCCGCCTCCGCGACCGCCGCATGGCCGGAATGAACCTGCCCCTGGCCGGCGTGGGGGTGCTGATCACCCGCCCGGCCGGGCAGGCGGCCGGGTTGCAGGCTGGCGTGGCGGAACTCGGCGGCGTGCCGATCCTGTTTCCCACCCTGGCCATCCTGCCCTGTGCCGACCCGGACGCCCTGGCGCGGCACATGGCCGATCTGGCCGCCTACGACCTCGCCCTATTCGTCAGTCCCACCGCTGTGCGGCATGGGCTGGCCGCCGTTCCCGCCTGGCCAGCCGGCTTGCGTGTCGGCGCGGTCGGCCAGGGTACGGCCGCGGCCCTGCGCGACGCCGGTTTCGCGCGGGTGCTCGCGCCCACGGACGGCGGCGACAGCGAACACCTGCTCGCCCTGCCCGAACTGGCCGCCATGGACGGCCGCCGCGTGGTGATCTTCCGTGGCGTCGGGGGCCGCGAACTGTTGGCGGAAACCCTGGCAAAACGCGGCGCCCGGGTGGACTACGCCGAATGCTACCGGCGCGGCCTGCCCGGCGCCGACCCGGCCTCCCTCATCGCAACCTGGCGCCGGGGTGGCGTCCAGGCGGCCACCGTGCTGAGTTCCGAGGGCCTGGACAACCTGTTTACCCTGTTGGGCGCCGGCCAGGCCCAGTTGATACGCGCCACCCCCCTGTTCGCGCCGCATCCGCGCATCGCCCTGCACGCGCGCCATCTTGGCGTGGCCCATGCCATCGCCACCCCTTCCGGCGAAGCAGGCTTGCTGCGAGGGCTTGTGGAATACTTCGCCCATGGCTGAGCCGATGCCCGCGTCCCGACTCACCTGGCTGGCCGTCGCCCTGGGCGGAGCCGCCCTCGTCGTGACCCTGGGCTTTTCCTGGTCGGCCTACGACCGCATGCAGGGCCTGGAGATCCAACTGGCCCGCCGCATCGGCGCCTTCGATGCCGCCAGCCAGGAGGCACGCGCCGCCGCCAAGGCCGCCAATGCCGCCCTGGCCGATCTGCAGGGCCGCCTCACCGCCCTGGAATCACGCGCCCAGGAAACCCAGAACCAACAACTGGCCCTGGGCGCGATGTATCAGGACATCGCCCGCAGCCAGGACGAGCGGGTGGTGGCGGACATCGAACAGACCCTGTTGCTGGCGCAACAGCAACTGCAACTGGCCGGCAACGTGAAGGCGGCCCTGATCGGCCTGGACGCGGCGGCGACCCGCCTGGCCCAACTCGACAAGCCCCAGTTCAACGGCTTGCGCGACACCATCGCCCGCGACATGGAGCGCTTGCGCCTGTTGCCGGCGGCGGACATCGTCAACCTCAATGCCCGCCTCGATGCGCTGATCCAGAGCGTGGACCGCCTCAAACCGGAATCCGAGACCGCGCCGGCGCCGGCGCCCTTGCCTGCCGCCCACGGCGGTGCCGTCGCCACCCTGGCCCATCTTTCCGGCGAGGCCTGGGAAGAATTCAAGAGCCTGGTGCGGATCACCCGCCTGGATCATCCCGAACTGCCGCTGATGGCTCCCTCCCAGGTGTATTTCCTGCGCGAGAACCTCAAGCTGCGCCTGCTTTCCGCGCGCCTGGCCGCCCTGCAGCGCGATGAGACCACCTTCCGCGACGACATCGCCGCCGCCCGCGACTGGACCGCCCATTATTTCAATCGCCGCGACGCGGCCACCCGCGCGGTGCTGTCCAGCCTCGACGACATGCGCGACGCGCCGGTGGTCTTGCAGGACGCGGAAATAGACGCCAGCCTGAAGGCCGTGCGCGCCGCCCGCGGCAAGGGCCGCTGATGCGCGCCGCCCTCTGGCTGCTCGCCCTCTTCGCCCTGGCGGTGGCCCTGACCCTGGCGGCCCGGGTCGACCAGGGGTACGTCATCGTGGTGTACCCGCCCTGGCGCATGGAACTTTCATTCATGCTGGCCCTGCTGTTGCTGGTGGGGGTCATTACCCTGGCCTATGCCTTGCTGCGCCTGGGCCAGGTCGCCCTGCGCCTGCCCGAGGACGTGCGCGAGTGGCGTAGCCGGCGGCGCGGCGCGGCGGCGGACCGCGCCCTGTTCAACGCCATGCGCGCCCATCTCGACGGCGACGCCTTGCGCGCCGACAGACTGGCCCGCCGTGCCCAGGCCAGCCAGGCGCCAGACATCGCCCGGCGCCTGACGCGAGAGCCGGCGGAGCAGGGGTCGACCGCCTCACGCTGAGCGCCCTTCCTGCCTGCAACCGGCGTTCGCCGGCATCCGGAAAGTGCGGCTGACGATGCCTCCAGCCTGGTGCCCGACTTACTGCCCCAGTTCCTGCGCCTTCCTCGCCGCATAGTCGCGGACTTCCGGGGTAAGCCGCGCCTGGAGCGCGCGTTGGTAGGCGGCGGCCGCTTCACCGCGGGCGCCGCTTTGTTCCAGGGATACCGCCAGCCCGATCCACCAGGGGCCGTGGCCGGGGTCGAGGCGGGCCGCTTCGCGGTAGGCCGCCGCCGCCTCCGCGGCCTTGCCGGCCTTGCCCAGCACGCCGGCGTATAGCCCCCAGTAGGCGGCGTCCGCGCCCTTGGCGAGGCCGGCCTTCAGGGTGGCCAGGGATTGCGCCAGGTCGCCGTGGCGCAGGTTGAGTTGGCCCAGGGCCCGGTTGTACCAGGGGTCGTCGGCATGCAGGCGCAGACCCTCGCGCAACAGACTCTCGCCGCGGGCGCTGTCGCCGTTCTCCAGACAGAAGGCGATCAGCGTCTGGCGCGCCGGGCCGTGGCCGGGCTCCAGGCTCAGGGCGGTTTCCAGGAGGGCCGCCCCCTCGCGCCCGCGCCCCTGCTCGAGCCATTGCGACGCCTGGCGCCAGGCCTGGTCGGCCTGTTCGTGGGGCGTCGCCGGCCGGGCTTCCTTGACCACCCTGGGCGGGCGCGACTCGGGCAGATGGGTGTCGAGTCTGACCGGATAAGGGGCTTCGCCCACCGCGGCGGCCGCCTTTCTCCCCTCCCCCTGCGGGAGCGGGGCGGAGGAGAGGGATCCCGGCGCGGACCTGGGTTCAGGCAGGAGCGTGCCAGGTTCCGGCGGCGGAAGATCCCGCTTCGCGCCGGCGCCTGTTCCCTCTCCCCCGGCCCCTCGGGGGGCGGGGAGAGTCAGCGTATCGCTCATGCGCAGGCGCGGCGCCATGTCCTCGGGCTGGGCCGGCGAAGTTGTCGCTGGGGGCCGTAACCCCCAGGCGGCAGCCAATCCGGCCAGCAGCAGCACCACTACCCAGGGCCAGCGCCGCCGCCGCGGTGCCGGCTCGGCCCGCACGGCGAGGACGCCATTGCGAAGAGACGGCGCCCCACCCTTGCGGTCGAGATCCTTGAGGACGCGGTTGATGACGCTCATGGCTCAGCGGGTCAGGCCGGCAGCAGCCGGTCGAACAGGGACAGGCGCGTCCCCGGCGTGTCCCGGCCGGCCTGGCGCACGTGGCGCGGAGCCACCTGCTCGGCGCCCTCGCCGTAGGCCAGGAGCAGGGCCTTGTGGGCCAGGACGTTGAGCAATCTCGGGGTGCCGCGGCTGGCGCGGTGCAGCTTGCGGGCCGCCGCCGCCTGGAACAGGGGCCGTGGGGCGCCGGCCAGGGCCGCGCGGTGCGTCAGGTAAGCCGGGGTTTCCGCGCCGGAGAGGGGCGTCAACTGGTCGTGAAAGGCGATGCGACTCTTGATCTGGCGCACCGCGGGGTCGTCCAGGCGGGCGTCCAGTTCCGGCTGGCCGAACAGAACGATCTGCAGCAACTTGCGCTTCTCCGTTTCCAGGTTGGTGATGAGGCGCAGCGCCTCCAGGCTTTCCAGGGGGATGGCCTGGGCTTCGTCGATGAGGGCCACGGCGCGGCGCCCGTCCCGCGCCAGATCCAGCAGGCGCGCTTCCAGGGCCTTGGTGAGGCCGTAGGCGAGGCTGCGTTTGACGTCGCCGCCCAGTTCGCCGAGCAGGGCCTGGTTGAGGGCGGCGGGCGTGAGATGGGGGTTGGGGATGTAGGCCGCGGCCCAGCCCTCGGCTTCCAGTTGGTTGAGCAGGTAGCGGCACAGCAGGGTCTTGCCGGAACCCACTTCGCCGACGATCTTGATCAGCCCCTCGCCCGCGTCCAGGGCCACCAGCAAGGTGTTGAGGGCCGCCTGGGTGCCGGCGCCGGGGAAAAAATAGCCGGTGTCCGGGGTCAGGCCGAAGGGAAATTCCCTTAGTCCGAAGTGGGCGAGATACATCCTGCCGCCCCCTTTAACGTGTAACGTCGTCGCCGTGGGAGCGGCGTCCCGCCGCGAACAACGTAGCCACGGGCATGACCGTGTGGTCGGTCCGGGACGGGCCTCCCGCAGCGTTGCATCATCCGGGCCCACTTCAAGTAAAGGGCTGTTGCCATGGTCACCGGTGCGCCCATCACCGTGGCACCGGCGCGGTGCTCATCTCGTTCATGCGCCCGCCGGCTTCCCGTGCCGTGTCCAGCCAGTCCGACTGCTGCCGGATTACGGTGGGTTTCAGCAGGATCACCAGTTCCTGCTTCAGGTGCGAGGCATTGCTGTTCTTGAACAACAACCCCAGGCCGGGAATGTTGCCCAGGCCGGGGACGCCGCTGCCGTCCTCGCGGGATTCGCGTTTCATCAGGCCGCCGATGGCGGCGATCTCGCCGTCCTTGAGGCGCACCATGCTGTCCGCCTCGGAGATGGTGCTGGAGGCCAGGGGCAAAATCATGGGGCTGCCGCCGCTGATGCCGAGGTCGATCGTCTGTTTATTGGTGGTGACCACGCTCACCGCCGGATGCACATGCAGGATGATGTCGCCGCTGTCGTCGATCTGGGGCGTCACGTCCAGGGAGATGCCGGAGAAAAAGGGCTGCAGGGTGACGTTGGGCATGGAGGTGCTGCCCGCGGCGCTGCCGCTGACACTGGTGGTGGTGGACACGTTGGTGACGAAGAAGTCGTCGGTGCCCACCTTGAGCACCGCCTTCTGGTTGTTGATGGCGGCGATGCGCGGGCTGGACAGCACCTGGACGTTGCCCTGGGTGTCGAGGAAGTTGAGCAGGGCGGCGAAGCTGCCGGTCTGGAAGGCGAGGCCGAAGATGCCGGCGCTGCTGTTGGCGGCGGCGGGCAGGCCGCCGTTGAGGAGGCCGCCCACGGTGGAAGGCGTCAGGGCCGAGGTCGAGGTGACGGGGGAACCGGGCGGGATCGGGAACTGGCTGGCATCCGCCCCTTTCGCCCAGGTGGGAGCACCCTTGTGGAAGACGGACCAGTTGACCCCGCTTTGGGCGCCGTCGTTGAGGGTGACTTCCACAATCTTGGCTTCGATCATGACCTGGCGTTCTACGCTGAGCTTCGCCGCCCGGAGGTATTCGCCCACCTGGCGCTGCTCCGCGGGCAGGGCGCGCACCGCCAGCATGCCGGTGTGGGGGCTGGTCATCACGCTGCGCCCAGTCGGGCAGGTCAGCGCCCCGGCCGGGCCGCTACAGCCCACCAGCATGCCGATGCCGGCCTGTAATTCTCCCCAGAAGTCGCTTTTCTCCTCGGTGGACAGGCGGCTGGTTTCGATCTGTTTGGAACTGGTCGCCGTTGTGGTGCCGCTGGCGCCGGTGCTGCTGCTGCTGTCGGTCACCGCGCCGGAGATCACCCGCAGGTCGGACTTGCCCTGGCGGATCTCGCTGGGGTAGGCGATGGCGTAGAAGCGGGTCTGGGGCGTGATGGGCTGGACGAAGATGTTGCCGCCGTCGATGCGGAAGTCGTAGCCGTACAGTTCGCGCAGCGCGCTCATGGCCTCGGGCACGGTCACGTCCTTGAGGTTGACCGTGATGATGCCCGCCACCTCCGGATGCAACAGCATGCTGTAGCGGGTGCCCGAGGCGATGCCGAGGAATACCTGCTGCGCCGGCGCATTGCTCACCGCCAGGTCGAAGCGCGGTTCCAGGGGCTGCGCGGCGCTCCTCGGCAGTTCCAGATCGCTTTGCGGCGCCAGGACCGCCGCCACGGCGGGAGGCAGGGGCGCCGGCCTGGGCGCTTCCACGGCGCGCTGCATCGTCTCCCGGATCTGCGGCAGGGTCGGCTTGTCCCGGACCTGGGCGCAGGCGGAGAGCAGCAAAAGCAGGGCCAGCACCCCATGGCTCCTGGCTCCTGGCAGCCTGCCGGACTTTGGCATCGTCGGCTGGAAATCCGGCAAAAACTGGCCTCGCTGGGGCCGCTTTTCGCTATCGACGACCAAAGTCCGACAGGCTGCTGGAACCTTGTTCCTGGTTTTCATCGCTGCTCCACCTTGTGTTTGCCGGCCGGCGTCTTCCTCACTTGCGGCAACAGCTTGAGTTGTCGGAGTCCCGCCGCCGTCTTCAACCAGACGCCGGCCTCGTCGATCTTCGCCACCCGTCCGGCTTCCAGGGTGTCGCCCACGCGCACCACCTGGCCATCCAGCACGGCAAAGGATTTCCTGCCCATCAGGAACACGCTGCTCACCCACAGCGGCGCCTCCTTCGGCGCGTCCATGGCTTTGGGCTGTTCGCTGAAGCCGGCGGGCGGGCTGGTGGGGTCGCCCAGGTCGGCGGCTCGGGCGGGCAGCGCGCAGGCCAGCAGGACCAGCGCCCCACGCGCCGCCAGGTTCCGCTTCATAACGTCAGCCATGTCCGCTCCAGGCTCAGGGTGTAGAGGGTGAGGGTGAGTTCGATCTCCGGATGGTGGCTGGCGTCCAACTCGGCGCGGGACCAGTAGAACCCCACCGGCAGGTGCTCCAGGCTTTCCATGTAACGCGCCAGGGCGTCGTAATTGCCCGCCAGGGTGAGGCGCACGCCCTGGCGGAACAGGGCGGCGTCGCTGGCCTTGGCGCTGGCGGGCAGGCCGATGGCCTCGGGCGCCAGGGTTTGCAGGTGGGCCAGGCGCAGCCCCGGCTGGTTGCGCAGCAGCCCTTGCAGCACCTGGGCCATGTCACGGGGCGCCACCAGGCGATTCTGGCCACGCTCGGCCGCCCGCATCCGGCTGTCCAGTGCCTTGTGGACGTCGTCCAGGCGTTGCTGCGCCACACGCTCGGGATCGCCCTGGCCGGCACGCCGGGTCAGGGTGTCCTGGGCGGCGGCGATCCGGGCGGAGGCGGCCGTGAGTTTGTCCCGCTCGGCCCGCTGCGCCTTGTCCAGTGGCCCCAGCAGCAGGCCGTCGACGCCGGCCCAGAGAGCGGCCAGCAACAGCAGCAGCAGTATCGCCCGCTCGCGGGGCGACAGGGCGTCGATCTTGTCCATGAGGTCAATGATTTGTTTCATGGCTTGCCCTGGGCCTGGGCGGCCTGTTTGAGCAACATTTCCGGCAACGAGGCCGCCGACGGGCTGGCGGTGGCCGGGGCTTCCTTGGGCAGTTGCGCGCTCAGGGCGAATTCCAGAAAACGCGGAGGCGCGACGGGCACCGCCGGGGTCGCGGGCGCTTCGTCCTTGTCCCGGGGCGGCGCCAGTTCCAGGCTGGCGAAGGAGAGGCCGGCGAACAGGGGCTCCCGCCGCAGGCCGGCGATGAGGCGGGCGCTGTCTTCGCCGGAAAGGGCGCGGCCGCGCAAATTCATCTCGTGGCCGCCGCCGTCGATCTCGATATGGGTCAGCCAGGCGCCGGGGACGCGCACCCGCGCGAAGGCGCGGAACTGGGCGGCATAGCCGGTGGTGGAGCCGAGGGCGCCGCTGGCCAGGGCGGCCTGGGCTTGTTGCAGATTGCGCAAACGAGTTTCCAGGGCGCCGGTTTCGGCCAGCACCTGGGGGTTCGCCTGGCGCGCCACGTTGCCGGCCGTGACCTGGGCGTCCAGCCGGGCCCCCTGCCGCGTCAACTGGCTGACCTCGCGGCGCAGCCCGGCGAGGCGCCAGGCATCCCAGGCGTAGAACGCCAGCAGGGCGGCGAGAAACAGGGCGCCGCCCGCCAGCATGCGGCGCGCCGGCAGGACCACCCGAGGCGGATGGAAGGCGGCCTGGTAGAGGTTGATGTGCTTCACGGAGCCTCCCGCAGCGCCGCGCCGAGAGCGTGGAATACCCGGTTCTGCATTCGCTCGTCTTGCAGGCTCTCGACACCGGCCATCTCGAACAGGCGGTTGAGATCGAGCACTTCGCAGCCCACTGGCAGATATTCGCCCAGCTTGCGCGCCAGCAGGGCCGATTCCGGCATGGGCGCGAGATAGAGCCTGGCCAGGGGCAGCCAGGAATATTGCCGCTCGAAATGGTCCACCGAACGTTGCGCCTCCATGGCCACCCGGTCGAACAGGAAGTCGCCGGCGGCGCCGCGCCCCTCGATGCGCCGCGAGAGGATCAGGTCTTCGGCGAAGGTGAAGGTGAGTAGGCCGAATTCGCCGTCGAAATGCAGCAGGGCCACCGCGTAGTTCTCCGGCGCCAGGCGCACGGAAAGGTTGCGCTGGGCGGATTCGCGCACGTCGATGGCGGCCAGGGGCAGGTCGGCTTGGTGGAAGGGCAGCGCCAGGGCGCGCACCGCCAGCGCCTGGGCCGCCACCACGTAGAGGGAAGCCGGTTGGCCGGCGCGACCGGGTACCGGCAGATGGTCGAACACGGCGTCGTCGATGTGGAAATTGATCAGATCCTTGATCTTCCAGCGCAGGGCGCTGGGCAATTCGTCGTCGGGCACGTTGGGTGCCTCGATCACCACGGTCTGGTAGGCCGCCGGCTCCAGCAGCGCGGTCAGGGGCAGGCCGCGCAGGCCCGCCTCCCGCGCCAGCCGCGCCAGGAGATCCGGGCTCAGGGCCGGGCTGTCCCGCAACGCGAACCCGGCGACCCGGGGCCGTCCGGGGTCGCCTTCCAGGCGCAGGGCCACGGCGCCGCCAGGACAGGGCGACAGCACGGCATGGCTGGCGGTATGGGCGCGGGATTTGAAGAGGAACATGGCTAGGTGCAATGTTGAACGCTGAAAGCTGAATGCTGGATTTTCGGGGTTCGCTTTTCGTTCATCTCAATACATCTCCCGCCGAATGATGACCTTGTTGCTGCCCTGGCGCCTGCCGAAGATGGCCCGCGCGCTCGGGTTGTCGTCGAGCCAGTCGCCGTCGCCGCCCTGGTCGATGCCGTCCCAGTTGTACTTCAGCCAGACCGGGGCGGCCACGCTCAGATTCAGGTAGCCGTAGTGCCCGCTGCCCGGCGCGGACAAGACCAGGTTGCCGTTCCCCGCCACCAGGGTGGAGCTGAAACTGGCGGTGGTTTCGCCGCTGGCCAACTGGTTATCGGCAGATTGCGCAAAAAACGTAAGGGTCGGCGCGGAAATAGTTGTGCACTGGTCCGCCGTGTTGGTGAACCAGCCCTGGCCGTTCCAGTATTGCGCCGTCAACGCCGCCGGCAGGGGCAGCAATTCCGAGCCGGCGGCGTTGGCCAGGCGCAGCCGCCCCTGGTAGAACTGGTTGCCGGCGTCGAAGGCGAGGTTGCCGCCCCAGGTCTGGCTGCCCGCCGCCTGGCTGTCGCGTATCGTGCAACTGGCCAGGCCGCAGCCGCCGGCCTCGGTGTTGTCCCAGACCTGGATGCCCAGGCCGATCTGGGCGTTGAACGGCGCCGTCGGCTGCAAGGTGTGGCTGAACGAATACGCCACGCCCTGGGGCGCCAGGACATTGCTGGGCCAGGTGAAATCGGCGCTGCCATCGTTGTTCGACACCAGGTTGCCGGCGCTGAAACCAGCGGCGGTGATGCTGACGTTGCCGCAGGCGCCGCCGTCGCTCTTGGCGCAACTCCAGACCGTGGCGAAGCCGCCGTTGGGGTTGAGCTTCCACAGGCTGCCGCTGTAGCTCGGGGTGCCGCCGCCGGCGGCATTCCTGGCGGTGACGCGGGCCCGCGGCAGGGTGGCGAAGCCGAAGGATTGGCCGACGTAGGTGAAGGAGCGGCTGGCGCAAGCGCCACCGAAGGTCTGGAATTGAGGGGCTTGCAGCGAGGTGACGTCGTAGTGGTCCGGCACGAAGCGGCCGATGTTGATGGCGCTGGCGCAGGTCCAGTAGCCGGCGCAACTGGCGGCGCTGTCGCCGGCGTCGACGCCGGCCCAGGTGGTGTCGCTGAAGGTGGCGCTAATGGCGCCCACGTCGCTGTAGCTGGCGGTGTTGCTGCTCACCGTGCCGCCGCCGCCGCTGAAGCTGCCCGGGCTCAGGGTGCCGGCGCAGCCGCTGGCGGGCAGCGCGCAGGCGATGCTGGCGGCGGGGCTGCCGTCGTAGTTGGCGGTGATGGCATTGGCTGCGTTGTAGCCGGTGACGCGCAGGGTGAAGGGTTGCCCGGCCTTGTGCACGGTGCCGCCCGTGGCGCTCGTGTTGGCCAGGGTCGTGCTGGTGCCCGCCGTCTGCCAGTCGGCCTGGCTGGCGATGGCGGTCAATGTGGCCGGCTTCACCGCGAAGTTGTCGGCGGAGCAGGCGGTCAGCGTCGCCGTGCCGCTGGCCGGGTAGCGCAGGCGCGCGCGCACGTCGCGCCAGGCATCGGCCACGGCGCCCATGGACGCGGTGGCCTTGCCGCTGGCCAGGGTGAAGGTGCCCACGCTGAGGGCGGTGTAGGAGGTCGGGCAGTTGTTGCCGTCCAGGGCCACACCGATGGCGGTATTGGCCAGCAGGTCCACCAGCACGCCGCTATTGATCGAGGTGTCCTGGCCGGTGCGGGCGGCGTTGAGGGCGTAGAGGTCGAGGCTGAAGGCGGAACCGGCGGTCTTCGTGGTGATCTTGCCGCTGACCGGGTTGGCGCCCACGTCCACGGCGTTGAAGGCCGCGGGCGTGCCGCTGACGGCCGCGCAGGTGCGCGCGCTGCCGTCCCAGTTCTTGCCGGCGGACTCGTTCGTGTAGACCGAGCCGACCTGGCTGGCGCTGAGGGCGCTGTTCCAGATTTTCACCTCGTCGATCTGGCCGCTGAAGTATTCATTGTCCTGGCTGGTGAAGCTGACCAGCACCCAGCGCCCTTCCCGGCCGATGTTGCGCAGGCCGGCCGTGGTCAGGGTGGAGGGCGAGGGCTGGGAGACCTGGCCGGTCCGGGCGCCGTCCACGTATGCGTTGATCATGGCGGCGACCGGGTCGTAGACCAGGGCCACGAAATGCCATTGCCCGTCGTTGATCTGGCTGCCGCTGTTGAGGTAAGCGATGCTGCCGTTGTCGTGGCGCACCAGGGGCACGTACTGGCCGGCCACGCCGCCCACGCCGTTGTAGCCGATGGCCAGGTCGATGACGGGAACGTCGTTGCTCTGATCCCGGAAGCTCGCGATCTGGCCATGGGAATCCGTGGTCTTGACCCAGGCGCTGAAGGAATAGCCGCCGCCGCTGGGGAAGTTCAGGCTGCTGTTGTTGGGCAGGTTCACGTAAGCGCTACTGCCGTTGAAGCTGCCGCCCTGGCAAATCTTGCCCGGGGTAGTGGCGGCCCCGCCCAGGGCGGTGGCGTTCGCCGCGCCCATGTTGTCCTTCACCTCGCCGGCCGTGCCGTTCCAGGAGGCTTCGTCCATGCGCCATTCGGCCGTCGGGCTGGGCGGCGGGGCGGAGGCCAGGCACAGGGCCGTGGAGGGCATGGCGTTGCCGCTGTCGTTTTCGTAGCAACTGCCGTTGGTGGAAGAGCAGCCATTGCCGGTGACGCAGCACACGCCGCCGGCCTGGGCGCCCCAGCCCAGGATGATGCTGCTCTTGCTGTTGCTGTTGGTGCTGACGCAGCCGGTCACCTGGTTGGCGCCGCCGAGGGTGATGCTGGAGTTGTTGTTGGCCTGGGCCGTGACGTTGCCGCTGACCCGGGACTGGTAATTCAGCGTGATGCCGCCGCTGCTGGCCGTGACGTTGCCCGCCACGGTGGACTGGTTGCCCAGGCTCACGCTGCCGCTGGAGGTGATGGAGCCGCCGTAGCTGTTGTTGCCGCCGTCGCTCAGGCTGCCCACGGTGCTGGTGCCGCCGATGCTGCCAGGCCAGTTGGTGGTGAGGGTGTTCGCGGCGGTGACGTTGCCGCTGACGCTCACCGAGGAAGACAGGGTGACGTTGCCGCCGCCGCTGAGGGCTCCATTCACCACGCTGCTGCTGCCCACACTGATGTCGCCGCCGGCGCTGAGATTGCCGTTCACGGTATTGGACGAGCTGAAGGTTGCCGTGCCGTTGGCGCTGACGTTGCCGGTAAGGGTGACGGACGAGCCGGTGCCGAGGTTGCCGCCGACGCCGAGGTTGCCGATGATCGTCGTGGCGTAGGGGATGGTGGCATCCGAGGTCACCGTCACGTTGCCCACGATCTTGGCGGAACTGTTGCCGGTCAAGGTGCCCTTGACGGTCAGCGTCAGATCGCCGGTGGCGCCGGCGGCGTTGATCTGGGCGTTCTGGATGGAGAAGTTGCCGTTGACGGTGATGCTGGCGGGCTTGGGCGCGGCGAGGGCGATGGTGTCGCCCCAGTTGAGGGACAGGGCGCCGCAGGTGTAGTTGCCGCCCGAACCGCTACAGCTCGCCGGCAGCGTGCCGGGGAAGACATAGTTGGCGGCCCAGGCCGGATAGGCCAGGAACAAGCCGAACAGTGCCAGAACCTGTTTCATTGCTGGGCCACCGCCTGCATCCGCCGCTCGGCATACTCCGGCGAGGTCGGGCTGGCATTGGGACAGGCACCGGCAGTCGGCTGGTTGCAGGCGATGCT
>CAIXFP010000661.1 GCA_903918705.1 uncultured Pseudomonadota bacterium | reverse complement strand
GATCAACAAGGTCACCCTGGACACGACTTGTCCGCTCTCCAAGCAGACCGACTTCAAGAAGTGCGCGGTGAAGGTCTACAAGGCGTGATCCTTTCCCGTCATACCCGCGAAAGTGGGCATCGTCCCCGCAGGGGGAATCCAGTTTGTAGGCCTGATTTCTCTCGAACAGCAATCAGACGAACGACCTGGATTCCCGCTTTCGCGGGAATGACGGCGGGATTTGATAGGTGACATTGATGTCCGACCCAGGCCCCAGCGGCCTTAACCCGGCGCGCCGCAATTTTCTGGTGAAGCTGGCCCAGGGCGCTGCCCTGGCCGGCACCGGCGGCCTGCTCTGGTATTACATGCTGCACAACGAGGCGCGTGCCGCACCCTATGCCCTGCGTCCACCCGGCGCCCTGGCGGAGGACGATTTCAACGCCGCCTGCATCAAGTGCGGCCAATGCGTCGTCGACTGCCCGCCCCACATCCTCAAGCTGCAGCCCTCCGGCGGCGACCTGCCCATCGGCATGCCGTACTACACGCCGCGCACGGGCGCCTGCGTGATGTGCCCGGACATTCCCTGCGTGCAGGCCTGCCCCACCGGGGCCCTGTCGCCGAATCTGAAGAAGATCGAAGACGCCCGCATGGGCCTGGCGGTCATCGACATCGAGAACTGCCTCTCCTGGAAAGGCCTGCGCTGCGAGATCTGCCACCGCGAATGCCCCCTCAAGGGTAAGGCCATCACCCTGGAGACCCATCCGCGTCAGCTTTCCAAGCACGCCATGTTCATCCCCATGGTGCATTCCGACGCCTGCACCGGTTGCGGCATCTGCGAGCGGGCCTGCCCCACCGAGGTCGCCGCCATCCGCATCCTGCCCCACAAGCTGGTGCAGGGAAAAATCGGCGAGCACTACCGCCTGGGCTGGACCTTCGACACCGAGATCACCAAGGACTTCAAGCCGGCGCCCCAAGCCGCACCCAGTCCCACCCCTGAACCCGGCAACAAGCCGGGTGGCCTGGATTACCTCAACAGCGGGGGTGGCCTGTGAGCGTGCCCGCAACCACCCATCCCGTACCCACCGGCCTGTGGGCCTGGCGCTATATCGTCCTGCGCCGCCTCAGCCAGTTCGGCATCCTCCTGATGTTCTTCGGCAGCGCCCACTGGGGCTGGCAGGTGGCGAAGAACGTGCCGCTGCTGCGCGGCAACCTGTCGGCGTCCAAATTCATCGGCCTGGTGCCGCTCACCGACCCGTTCGCGGCGTTGCAGATATTTCTCACCGGCCACATGCTGCAACGAGCCGGCCTGATCGGCGCGGCCATCGTCCTTGGCTTCTATCTGCTGGTGGGCGGGCGCGTGTTCTGTTCCTGGGTGTGTCCGGTGAACCCGCTCACCGACGCGGCCGGCTGGCTGCGCAACCGCCTGGGCATCCAGCCCATCTTTCATCTGCCTCGCAGCCTGCGCTATTTCATCCTGGCCGCGTCCCTGGTCATCACCGTGATCACCGGACTCGCGGCCTTCGAGTGGGTAAGCCCGGTGGGCATGGCGCATCGCGAGATCATCTTCGGCTTCGGCCTGGGCTTCACGGCGCTGCTCGCCATCTTCCTGTTCGACCTGCTGATCCTGAAGCACGGCTGGTGCGGCCATCTCTGCCCCCTGGGCGCCTTCTACGGCCTCATCGGCAGGACCGCATTGCTGCGGGTGCGTTTTGACAAGAACACCTGCACCCATTGCGGCGAGTGCGCCAAGGTCTGCCCGGAACCCCAGGTGCTGAACCTGAAGAAGCTGGAAGAACGCGGCTACGTGGTGGCCGGCGAATGCAGCAATTGCGGCCGCTGCACGCCGGTCTGCCCGGAAGGCAGCCTGCGGTTCGATTTCAAACCCCTGATCCGCGGCCATAACCTGGCGGCGGACGCCATTGCCGTTCAAAGGAGGACGAGATGAGCAACCCCGTGAGCAAGATCTTGCTGTTGACCGCAATCCTGGCCTGGTCTCTGCCCGCCCTGGCGGTAGAGGATCAGGCCATTTCCGATGATTCGTTGGGCCTGTCCAAGACCAGCGTCTTCGACATTCCCGACGAATCCCCCGTGGCTGACTACCAGGGCGGCGACCCCGGCACCAACCAGCGCGCGCTGCGTTCCTACATGACCGCGCCGCCCATGATCACCCACAGCATCAAGGACATGCTGCCCATCACACGGGATTCCAACCTGTGCAAGGATTGCCATGTCCAGCCGTCCCTGATCGGCACGAAGCTGGAGCCGGGCATCCCGATCCCCGCGCCGGCCACGCATTACACCGATGTGCAGAAAGGCGAGCTCTACATGGGGCGCTGGAACTGCATCCAGTGCCATAGGCCGCAAGCCAAGGTGGATGTGTTGGTGAAGAGCACCTTCAGGAAAGCCCGATAAGGCGCTGCAGGTTGGGCACGCCGCGCTTTGCCCAACCTACGGCGGCTTATGCGTCCGAGGCCGGTGTCGCCGCCACCGGTTCCAGCTTCCAGATTTCCGCGTTGTATTCGCGCATGGTGCGGTCCGTGGAAAACTTTCCGCTGCATGCCGTATTGAAGATGCTCATCCGGGTCCAGCGTTCCCGGTCGCGGTAGGCCGTGGCGGCTTTATCCTGGGCATCGACGAAGGCGCGGAAGTCCGCCGCCACCAGCCAGGGGTCGTGGGGACTCTTGATAGCCTGGGTGATGGGATCGAACAGGCCGGCTTCGAACTGGTTGAAGTGGCCGGATTCGAGCAGCGCCATCACCCGTTTGAAGTCGGGGTTGCCTTCGATCAGCGCGCTGGGGTCGTAGTGCGGCCGGGTGGCTTCCACGTCCTCGGCGGTTAGGCCGAACAGGAAGAAGTTCTCGTCGCCCACTTCCTCGCGAATCTCGATATTGGCCCCGTCCAGGGTGCCGATGGTGACCGCGCCGTTCATCATGAACTTCATGTTGCCGGTGCCGGAAGCTTCCTTGCCGGCGGTGGAAATCTGCTCCGACAGGTCGCTGCCGGGAGCGATGATCTCCATGGCGGACACCCGGTAGTTGGGCAGGAAGGCGACCTTGAGGCGATGGCCCACCTGCTCGTCGCCGTTGACCATCTCGGCCACCTTGCAGATCAGGGTGATGATGCGCTTGGCCATGAAGTAGCCGGGCGCGGCCTTGCCGCCGATCAGAACGCAACGCGGGGTCCAGTCGGCATCTTCGCCGGCCTTGAGGCGGGCGTAGAGATGGATGACGTGGAGGATGTTGAGCAGTTGCCGCTTGTACTCGTGGATGCGCTTCACCTGCACGTCGAACAGGGCGTCCGGGTCGAAGTCCACGCCGCAGTCGTGCCGAACCAGGGTCGCCAGGCGCACCTTGTTGGCACGCTTGACCGCGTGCCAACGGGCATGGAAATCCCGGTCCCCGGCGTAGGGCACCAGTCCGCGCAGGGCATCCAGATCCTTGATCCAGGTGTCGCCGATGGTTTCCGTGATCAGCTTCGCCATTTCCGGGTTGGCGGAGGCCATCCAGCGGCGCTGGGTGACGCCGTTGGTCTTGTTGTTGAACTTGTCGGGCCACAGCTCGAAGAAGTCGCGGAACAGGCCCTGCTGCAGCAGTTCCGAGTGAAGCGCCGCCACGCCGTTGACCGAGTAGCTGCCGACGATGGCCAGGTAGGCCATGCGCACCTGGGGCTCGCGCCCTTCCTCGATCAACGACATGCGCGCCAGGCGGGCGTTGTCGCCGGGCCAGCGTCGCGCGACGGTCCTGAGGAAACGGGCGTTGATTTCGTAGATGATTTCCAGCAGGCGCGGCAGGAGTTGCCCGAACAGGCGCACCGACCAGCGTTCCAGGGCCTCCGGCAGCAAGGTGTGGTTGGTGTAGGCCATGGTGCGGGAAGTGATGGCCCAGGCTTCTTCCCACTCAAGGCCGTTCTCGTCCATCAACAGGCGCATCAATTCCGGCACCGCGCAACTGGGGTGGGTGTCGTTCAACTGGAAGCAGTTCTTCGCCGCAAAGCGGCTGAAATCGCGGCCGTTTTCCTTCACCCAGCGGGCCAGTACGTCCTGCAGGCTGGCCGAGGCGAGGAAGTACTGCTGGCGCAAGCGCAATTCCTTGCCGTTCTCGCTGGCGTCGTTGGGGTAGAGCACCATGGTGATGTTTTCCGCGGCGTTCTTCGACGACACCGATTCGGTGTAGGAGCCGGCGTTGAACTCCCCCAGGTCGAATTCATCGGTGGCCGCGGCACTCCACAGGCGCAGCACGTTGACGGTGTCGTTTTTGTAGCCGGGTATCGGGGTGTCGAAGGGCACCGCGAGGACGTCGTGGGTGTCGAGCAGTCGCGCGTGGCGGCGGCCTTGGGCGTCCAGGTAGTACTCGGTGCGGCCGTGATACTTGATGCGCCGGGTGTGTTCCGGGCGTTCCAGTTCCCAGGGGTT
>CAIXFP010000660.1 GCA_903918705.1 uncultured Pseudomonadota bacterium | reverse complement strand
GGGTTGAGTCACGCTGTCGTCCACCCTTTCTGGGCATGCAACCTTCTCGGGTTACAGCTACCCATGTCTGGCGAAGATGCGCGGTTGACGTTTATTTCATTGAGAATCAAGTGCTTATAGAAGACCACAAGGCGATCATCATGGTTACATGGACGCATGGCTGTTAGATGGCTGGGAGCGGCCTGTCGGAAAAGGCGAACGGTCGGCGCCTAGCGACCCGTTTCAGACGGCCACGTGGGTGGCTTGGGCGTCTCTTGCTCGGCCGTAACGGACGGCCGCCCTAACCTGAAACCTGCCGTTCACCAATGACCGCATTCTTCAGCATTGAAGGAGCAGAACAGAACAGGAAGAGTCTGTCACGGTTTGCTGCTTCAACATTGCCTTTGCCTGCGATCACGCTGGCCTGCTGGGTTATGCCAATCGCCCAGTTACACCGTGGCATTCGCTGCAACAAACTGCCGAATGATTGGACCTCTTGCCGCTCCAGCCCCCGCTTCTGCTTTCATCCGTACCTATCGCAGCACGCAGTTGAGAGCTGAATCTGATGTTTACGGGGTGGTCGCCGCAGGCAAGGCAACGCACAATGCGCAACTATCGTCAGCCTTGTTCCCCATACCGTGCACCATGTCCAGCTCTGACCAACTAAAAGCCCTGCTCCGCGCCCATATTGAAGGTGATGAGGAACGGTTCAGCGCGGTCGCCATGCAGTTGGCCGCGCATGAGGCGCGCATTGGCCACGGCAAACTGGCCCTGGAACTGCGCGATATGATTGACAAAGCCAAGGCGCGCGAAATCAATCGGCCCGTGCCGTTGATCCAGCCACGCGGCGAACTGGCCGACCTGTTGCAAGCCAGCTATCCCAAAGTCCGCCTCGCGGACATGGTACTAGACGACGCCATCAAGAACCGTCTCGATCGCCTCATCCGCGAACAGCGCCAAGTCGAAAAACTCCGAGCCCACGGCTTGGCACCCCGCAAGAAACTCCTTCTGATCGGCCCGCCTGGTACCGGCAAGACACTCACTGCTTCGGTCCTGGCCGGAGAACTAAGCTTGCCTTTATTTGTGGTGCGTCTGGACAGTCTGATGACCAAATTCATGGGTGAAACTGCCGCCAAACTGCGTCTGATCTTCGATGCTATACGCCGCACCCGCGCCGTCTACCTGTTCGACGAATTCGACTCCATCGGCGGTCAACGCAGCCTCAGCAACGACGTCGGCGAAATTCGCCGCGTGCTCAACAGCTTCTTGCAACTAATTGAACAGGATGTCTCCGACAGCCTGCTAATCGCCGCCACCAATCACCCTGACCTGCTGGATCACGCCCTGTTCCGCCGCTTCGACGATGTCATCCGTTACACCGTGCCGGACGAAGCTCTGATAGCTCAGACCCTCAAGGCCAAACTCGCCGGCTTCAAAACCCGCCGCCTGCAATGGGCCAGCCTTGCCCACGCCGCTGCCGGTTTGAGCCATGGCGACATTACCCGCGCCTGTGAAGATGCGATCAAGGACGCCATCCTCCACGACCGCCCGGCGCTGGAGACGGCGAATGTTCGAGCCACGCTGGAGGAACGCGGGGCGATCCACGGGAAATAAACTCAAAACGGGGGGGTAAAAATGGCGGAACAACTGCCGCACCTGATCTTCAATCGCACGGCGATCGTCAAGGAATACACCGTTCCATCCGGCGGCGGCGGAGACGGGCTGAGATTGAAGGCACGGGATCGCCAGCAACACGGCGCCCTATTGCTGAATGAATTGCAGCAAATCCAGGCGCAGGCATCGGGCCTGGTCGCCGACCAGAAAGCCCTCGGACGTGATGCCGGCTTGGGCGTTTACCTCACCTTCGAGAGCGACCCCGACTTCGATCTGGCTTTTCAAAGCCTGGATGTTACCTCCAGCGGAATCGAACTCCTGGCGCTCAAGGAGGAGGACGGGCGCATGTTGGCAACCGTATTCGTCCCGGAAGGCAAGATCGGCCATTTCATCCGCAGGGTGGAGGCCTATCTCGATCCTGCCAGGGATACCTCCAACGTGAGAGGCGAAAACAACCCAAAAAACCGGAAGCTGGTCGAAAGCATCGGCCAGATTCGCCTAGCCGCCCTGGAAGCGCTTTGGACCGATTCCCCGGAACTGTTCCCCAGGCATGAACAGCCCATCTGGTGGGAGGTATGGCTTCGTTGCGGCCAAGGTTTCGACGAAGTCGGCTTCTTCCGCACCCATGCACGAGCGATGGGTATGGAAGTGTCTGATGAGGAAGTGCGCTTCCTGGAGCGCTGCGTATTGTTGGTTCGCGCCGACATCAACCAGATGGCGCGCTCCCTCCACCTTCTCGGCGGCATGGCCGAACTGCGCAAGGCCAAGGAGGGCGCGGATTTTTTTACGGCCATGAACTCTGTGGAACAACAGGCCTGGGTTACGGATGCCGCCCGGCAACTGATCCCGCCAGATCCGGATGCACCCGCTATCTGCATGATGGATACCGGCATCAATCAGGGGCATCCCCTGCTCACGCCCTACCTCGCGGACGCCGATAAACATGCCTGCTATCCGCAGTGGGGCACCTTCGATCATGACGGTCACGGCAGCAGTATGGCCGGCCTTGCCCTGCATGGCGACTTGAGCGATGCCTTGGCGGAACAACCCTTCCCTTCACCCGCGTATCGGCTGGAATCGGTCAAAGTTCTTCCCCCGCAAGGCGACAACCCGCCCCACCTCTACGGCAGCCTGTACAGCGAAGCGGTCGACCGGGTAGCAATCACCGCGCCTCATCGCCGCCGCGTGTTCTGTTCCGCCGTCACGGCGACGGACTCGCGGGATTACGGTCGCCCCTCATCCTGGTCCGCGCAACTGGACAAACTCGCTGCCGGGATGGAGGGCGGCGTTGCCAGATTGATCTTCCAGGCAGCGGGCAATACCGAGCACGCCGGCATTCCCGACTACCCGGCCAGCAACGCCCGAGACGCAATCCATGACCCCGGCCAGGCCTGGAATGCCCTCACGGTGGGCGCCTACACTGAGAAATGGCGCTTCGATGCCGTCACCTATCCCGGCCGCGAGCTGATCGCCCCGCCCGGCGCGCTCGCCCCCACCAGTTGCACCGCCGTGGACTGGCCATCACGCGGAAGGCAGAAATGGCCCAACAAGCCGGATATCGTCATGGAAGGTGGCAACTGGGCACTCGACAAGGCCCACAACTTCGCGGAAGACCACGACAGCCTGCAGCTCCTCACCACTGGCCATGAGCCGTTGGTCAAGCCCCTGGTCACCTTCGGCGAAACCAGCGCTTCAACTGCACTGGCCGCGCGCATGGCGGCCATGCTGCAAGCGCGCTATCCCGACCTCTGGCCCGAAACCCTGCGCGCCCTGATGGCGCACTCCGCGCAATGGACACCGGCTATGTTGGCCAGCGTGGCCGACATGAATCGCAAAGCGGATGTTCGCCAGCTTCTCCGCACCTGCGGCTTCGGCGTCCCCAATCTGCAAGATGCCATGTGGAGCGCACGCCATGCCCTCACCCTGATCGTGCAGGACGAAATGCAGCCCTTCACAACAGGAAATGACGGCACGATTCGCACTCGCGACATCCACTACCACGCACTGCCCTGGCCGGTGGAAGCGCTCAATGCCCTGCCTCTTGGAACTCCGGTGGAAATGCGTGTCACGCTGTCCTATTTCATCCAACCCAACCCAGGCCAACGCGGCTGGACCGGCCGCTTCAGCTACGCCTCCCACGGCCTGCGCTTTCGCGTCAAAGCACCGGGAGGAGAAAGCCCCGAACAATTCGAACAGCGCATCAACCAGGCTTCACGCGACGTGGAATACGAACGCACCGGCGTCAGCGACAACGACTTCTGGGTGGTCGGTTCCGATACCCGCGAACTCGGATCCCTGCACTCCGATATCTGGCGCGGAACCTCCTCTCAACTGGCTGACTGCGGCTACCTCGCGGTCTACCCGGTCAGCGGTTGGTGGCGCACCCGCAAGGCGCTGGACCGCTGGCATTCCAGGGCGCGCTATGCGTTGGTGGTGAGCATCCGGACACCGGAGGAGATGGTAGACATTTATACCCCGGTGGCGACGACAGTAGGCATTGTCGTCTGACTCCCCTACCCATACTCGACCTGCCGGAGTCGTACAGTTACTGCCAATCAGTAATCGCAGAAATTGACATCGACAACTTTGGCTAGATTACCCATCCGATAAACGCTCAAGGAATCGGAGAAAATCGATGACCACTCACCTATCAGCTCGTCTCGCGTGGCATATGGATGGCTGGAATGGCCACATTTGCCGCAAACCTGAGAACAACCGGTTTTGCATCGGCCCACACTCATACCCTGGCGACACGATCAAGACTAAGCGCGACTTGGCCTGGGAAGAGTCTGTTGCAGGTAATCCCTGCTCAAAGATCGACGACATTCCGCCTTGCATCTACAGCATCAATGCCTTTGGTGCAGATGCGCTGACAGCTGCCGATGAACCGCCCGATTTTTTTCATAGCGGCTCGCGCACGACCTGG
>CAIXFP010000659.1 GCA_903918705.1 uncultured Pseudomonadota bacterium | reverse complement strand
TGATCAACTTACGGTAGGACTTCCACCTACAAGAGTGCGCCCATGCTGGGCGCACCAAAATGAAACGGGCCGGCATGGTGCCGGCCCGTTTTATTGCAAGCGCCGCGTGATGCTTGCGAGGATCAGCCGATGGTGGCTTCGGCGGAGTTCTTGTCGCCGGTGTTGTCCACCCAGTTGATCATGACCTTCTCGCCGGCCTTGGCGCCCTTGACGCGGAAAGCCAGGTACGGGTTCTTGGACACACCACCGCCCCACTCGGCATCCAGCACCACCTTGCCGTTGATGGTGGCGGTGACGTTGGTGATGTGATGCGCGGGGATCAGACCGCCAGTCTTGGCGCTCTTCACAAAACCGGTATCCATCGGGTGGGACATCAGACACTTCACATCAGCGCTATCGCCATTCATGGAAGCACGAATCTTCATCGGTTCAGCCATTGCATTTCTCCAGTT
Organism: uncultured Pseudomonadota bacterium; assembly: GCA_903918705.1. Classification (GTDB taxonomy): domain Bacteria; phylum Pseudomonadota; class Gammaproteobacteria; order Burkholderiales; family Thiobacillaceae; genus PFJX01. The sequence goes on along the minus strand of CAIXFP010000659.1, from coordinate 2,292 downwards.
CGTTTAAGGCAAGTCGTTAAGGGTTAAACCAGATCAGCCGCCGCAACCGCCGATGGTGACCTTGACTTCCTTGTGAGACTTGTAGACTTTGCCGCCAGCCTTGACCACAGCGGTCACGTTGCCGGTGCTGGCCATCTTGATACGGGTGGAGACGTAGCCTTCGGTGCCATTGCTCAGCTTGAACACGGCGATCAGGGGAAGCGTGTTCTTTTCGCCGAGAATGGCGATGGTGTCGGTACCCGGAATGGTGGAGGAAATTTCGACCGGCACGACGGCGCCGTTCTCGGCGATGTCGGGAGCCTTCACGCTGATATCGCTCGAAACCGAAGCGGAACCAGCGCCGATACCGGCCATGGCGCCAGCGACGTCATGAGACTCGAAGCCAGCCTTGTGCGCATCGCTCCAGTTAGCGAAGGCGGCGGTCGGCTTCATCAGGCCCGCAGCGATTGCCACACTCACGGCGCCAGCAGCACCAGCACCCTTCAATACGTTCCTGCGCAGAATGTTCATACGGATTTCTCTCCTAAAAAAATTCACTGCAAGGTTGCAATTTTCACCGACTGTCGCCGTCAACCCGTGGCTGTCGGCCCAGTTCGGCGGTGACTCCATGCTAACGCCACTGACACCGCAAAAGACACGCACAATCGTCTGATATTTTCGACCTACCCGACAACCATCCATACCATGCAGCGGCGCGCATCATGACACTCCCATCGCGGCCGTGTCCATGGATGAAGAGCGATTTCGCCGGTTTTTCTGACGAGCGCCAGCCTGAACTTCGCTCCGATCAGACATCCGTTTATTTCGCCGCCGGACTGGGGCAGGCCGTTGATACGCCAATGGCCTCCGCTCAAGCCTCAGCTTTCCCGTTCCACCACCCACAACCGCCAGCGTTGGGAGGGCCCGGGAGACAGCCAGCCCAGGGGGGAGGCGGTGGCAGCGAGCAACTCGCGCAGCCCCGCGACGGCGCCCGCGCCCTGCAAGGACGCCGCCTGCCGGTCGGCATCCAGTTCGAACAGCCAGTGCAGGCACAGCCAGAGCAGCAGGATACCGCCCAGAAACAACCAGGTCGCCAGGCCCTTGGGATCATTCGGGACCAGCACGGTGAAGGCCAGGACCGGCAGGAAGGCTACCAGACGCTGGCGCCAGGTGGCATGGGCGGCGGCGCGCGCCAACAAAAAACCCAGCCCGTCCGGCGACAAACGGCTGGCCAGGGCGGAAGAAATGAACACCTGACATTGTCCCGGCAGCAGGCCGGCGGTCAGCACGAAAGGGCTGTCATGCTGCGCGAGCACGAGGGGCGGCAGGCGCCGCCCGGTCCGGCCGAGATGCGCCAGAGCCGTGTCCACGCCACTGCGCAACGGCCCCGGAGCCACCTCGCGCAGGACCATGGCGCGGCAGATGGCCGGCGCGTAGGCGAAGCCGAGCAGCACCAGCACCCCCTGGTAGGCGTTGACCAGAACCGGGTGGGCCTGATTCCAGGCATCCGGCAGGAACATATCCGGGCCGTAGTAAAGCAACAGGGAGAGGCCGAGAAACTGCCAGGTGCGGCGTGGCGAGGAAGGAATCAATGCACGCCCCGATGGAAACGAAATTCCTTGTAGCGCAGCACCAACCCATCCGGGGTGATCTGCTCCAGCGCCAGGCCGGGAGCAACCTGATCCCCCTGATGCAAAAGGTTGTTGTTGATCATGGCCATGCGGTCCCCGGGGCGGCTGGCGTAGGCCAGCATGGAAATGGTCAAGGCCGGAATTTCCTGCTGGACAGCAGGAGGCAGTTCGCTGAACTCCATGGCTCTGGCCGCCGTATCCTCCTTGATCGGCGCGTGGAGCGTGGGTTCGAAACGCATGGGCAGAGCCTCCACCGAAGCGGGACGGACGAGTGCCGGGCTGACGGTGAGTGTGCCGGGGTCGCGCCGCTGTGGCCGCGCCATGGGGGGAGGCGAAGCCACGGCGACGGGCGTTGGCGTGTTCGCGGCCACTATGGCGGGCGCGGACGCGAGCGGCCGCGCCACTGCCTGCGGCGCGGGCACTGCCGGGGCCTCGGCGGAATGCGGCCAGGGCCGCAGCCAGCCCAGGAGTATTCCAACCGCGAGCAGAACCAGCGCGAGGAGGACGTTGCCGGGAAGGTACGACTCCCTGGCCATGGCGGGCGGCGACTGCACGGCCAGGGTGACCGGCTTGGCGGCGCGCTGGCGCTGCTGATCCGACTTTCTGAGAGCATCGAGTATGAAAGACATGGTTACTTCGCTCCTCGCTCCTGGATCAATTTCGGCGCCGCGGTGTCCGCCAC
>CAIXFP010000658.1 GCA_903918705.1 uncultured Pseudomonadota bacterium | reverse complement strand
TTGCACTTGCCTTGGGAGAGGTCGCAGAAGGTTTCGCTCATGGTGCGGCCCTTACTTGAATTTGTAGAAATTACTGTTCAGATAGGCGCCGATGTTCGTCTCGTCTTCCGGAAACAGATTGCTGCCCAGGTTGGCGTTGCAGGCGGAGATCTGCTGGGCGAGGGCGGAGGCGCTCTTGATGCGGTGGTTGGGGCGGGTGTAGATGCGGTTGGGGTCGCCCTCGAATCTGCCGGCATGGCAAGCGTCGCATTGCGCAGTGACGGTGGCCTTGCCGGCCGCGGCATCGCCCTGGGCGAAGGGGGCGGCAAGCGCCGGAACGGTGGCCAATGAGGTGCACAGGGCGAACAGAACGGTCGGGTGTTTCATGGCAATTCCTTTATGCGGGTTGGGGAGAGGATTTTACCCGATCATAATACTCAAGTTTTGCGATGCGTTCGACCGCCTTGGGGTGGCTATCGTAAAACAGCGAATAAAGCGGGTCGGGCGTAAGGGTGGCGGCGTTGTCGCGGTACAGGCGCACCAGGGCGGTGATGATATGCTCCGGCTCGCTATGCCGGGCGGCGAAGGCGTCCGCCTCGAACTCGTGCTTGCGGGAATACAGGCTCATCAGGGGCGTCACCGGGAACAGGAACACCGGCAGGGCCAGGAAGAACAGGGCCAGGGTGGTGGCGTCCGCGGACGCGGCCACACCCAGCCCGGCATGGAACCAGGCCGCCTGTTTCAGCCAGGCCAGCAGCGCCAGCATTCCCAGCGAGAGCACGAACATCAGCGCGATGCGCTTGGTGATGTGGCGATGCTTGAAATGCCCCAGCTCATGGGCCAGCACGGCTTCGATCTGGTCCGGACTGAGCTGGGTCAGCAGGGTGTCGAAGAAGACGATGCGCTTGTTCTTGCCCAATCCGGTGAAGTAGGCGTTGCCGTGGCTGGAGCGGCGCGAACCGTCCATCATGAAGACGCCGCTGGCGGTGAAGCCGGCACGTTGCAACAAGGCTTCGATGCGCGACTTCAACTCGACGTCGGCCAGCGGCGTGAACTTGTTGAACAGGGGCGCGATGAGGGTGGGGTAGAGGGCCAGCACCGCCAGATTGAAGCCCATCCAGACGCCCCACACCCACAGCCACCAGGTGTCGCCCATGATGCCCATGAGCCAGAGCACCAGCAGGATCAGCGGGCCACCGATGACGAGGCCGAGCAGGCTCTGTTTGATCAGGTCGGCGAAGAAGCCGCCCGGGGTTTGCCGATTGAAGCCGTAGCGGGCCTCGATGCCGAACTGGTGATACAGGCTCAAGGGCAGTTCCGCCAGGGCGCTGACCAGGAACAGGGCCAGCAGCAGGGCGGTGCCGGCCAGCAGGGGCGACAGGTGGGGAGTCAGCAGATCATGCAGGCGCTGCACGCCGCCGCCCAGGGTGAAAGCCAGCAGCAAACCGGCTTCCAGGGCCAGATGGAGCAGGCCGACGCGGGCCTTGGCCAGGGTGTAGTCCGCCGCCTTGCGGTGGTCTTCCACCGGGATGCGGGCGGCGAACACCGCCGGCGGCAGGCCGCGATGCTGCCAGACATGGCGCATCTGGCGCAGCAGCAGCCACAGCTTGAGGCCGAAGGAAAGAATCACGGCGGCGAGAAAAATGCTTTGGAATGCGGGCATGACGAGGGGGTTCCTACCAGGGGTGGGCGATTGTGCCACAATGCCCGTCTATCCCTCCCGAGGCTGAAGAACGTGGCACAGAACGACACTCATCTGGTCTGGATCGACATGGAAATGTCCGGTCTGGCGCCGGAAACCGACAGCGTCCTGGAAGTGGCGCTGATCGTCACCGACAAGGATCTCAACCTGGTGGAAGAAGGCCCGGTTCTGGTGGTGCACCAGAGCGACGCGGTGCTGGACGCCATGGATAACTGGAACAAGGGCACTCACGGCAAATCCGGGCTGATCGACAAGGTGAAAGCCTCCACCCTGTCCGAGGCGGACGTGGAAGCGGCCATGATCGAATTCATGATGAAGTACGTCGGTGAGCGCAAGTCCCCCATGTGCGGCAACTCCATCTGCCAGGACCGCCGCTTCCTGGCCCGCCACATGCCGAAGCTGGAGGCTTATTTCCACTACCGCAACCTGGACGTCTCCACCCTCAAGGAGTTGGCCGCCCGCTGGCGCCCGGACCTGAAGGACGGTTTCAAGAAGGCCAACAGCCATACCGCCCTGGCTGACATCCAGGAATCCATCGAGGAATTGAAGTATTACCGCGATAACTTCATCAAGCTTTAGTCGAGAGTCGAGAGCCGAGAGACGAGAGCGCTCCGACTCCCCACTCTCCACTCTCCACTCTCCACTGGATCTCTCATGAAACCCGGCACCCCCTACGTCATCGAAGTCAACCCCCGTCTGCCGCGCCGCCTGGCCCGTTTGTCGGAACTGGCGGACAACCTCTGGTACGCCTGGGATCGTCCCACGCGCACCCTGTTCGCGCGCCTGCATCCCGGCCTCTGGGACGCCGTCGGCCACAACCCCAAGGCCTTCCTCAAGCGGGTCGACGAGGACCGTCTGACCGACGCGGCGGAAGATCACATCTTCCTGGGCAACTACAACCGGGTGCTGTCGTCCTTCGACACTTACATGAGCGAGCCGCTCAAGCGCGACCTGCCCCTGGACCTGAAGCAGGGCGACCTGATCGCCTATTTCTGCGCGGAATTCGGTTTCCACGAGAGCTTCCCGGTGTATTCCGGGGGCCTGGGCATCCTTGCCGGCGACCACTGCAAATCCGCCTCCGACATGCGCCTGCCCTTCGTCGCGGTGGGCCTGTTGTACCGCCAGGGCTATTTCCACCAGCGCATCGACAACGACGGTAACCAGATCGCCAACTACACCGATTCCGAATTCGACGACCTGCCGATGCGCCCGGCCCTGGGCGAGGACGGCGGCGAAATCCACATCCAGATCGAACTGCCCGGCCGCCCTCTGGAAGTGAAGGTCTGGGAAGCCCAGATCGGACACGTCCGCCTTTACCTTCTGGACACGGACCAGCCTTCCAACAGCCAGGAAGACCGCTACATCACCCACCAACTCTACGGTGGCGACAAGCACACCCGCATCCAGCAGGAAATCGTCCTCGGCATCGGCGGCATTCGCGCCCTCGAGGCCCTCGACGTCAAGCCCTCCGCCTACCACATCAACGAGGGGCACGCCGCCTTCCTGGTGCTGGAACGCATCCGCCGCATGGTGAAATCGGGCCTGTC
>CAIXFP010000657.1 GCA_903918705.1 uncultured Pseudomonadota bacterium | reverse complement strand
CCGCCAACCCCAAGCGCCTGGCCGCCGTGTTCCGCTACCTGGAACCGAATGCCGACGTGGCGGCCCTGAGCGCCTTCATCAAGACCCGGATCAACAACCCCGCCAGCCTGGACGAGAGCGACTACCAATATCTTTACGACACCTATGGCCCGGACAAATTCGACCTGGCCGACCGCGGCTACATCGCTCAGATCCATCCCCTGGAACTCTGGCTGGTGGCCTACCTGCGCGCCCATCCGGGCGCGGGCTGGAACGAGATCGTCAAGGCCAGCGGCGAAGAGCGGGTGGCGGTCTATGACTGGCTGATCAACACCAGCCACAAGAACGCCCAGGACATCCGCATCTTCTCCCTGCTTGAAATTGAAGCCTTCCAGGAAATCCACCGGCGCTGGCGCCTCCTCGGCTACCCCTTCAGCAGCCTGGTGCCATCCCTGGCCACCGCCATCGGCTCCTCCGCGGACCGTCCCTCCGCTTTGGCCGAACTGATGGGCGTGATCGCCGGCGATGGCATCAGGCTGCCGCCGGTCAACCTCACCCGCCTGGAATTCGGCGAGGGCACGCCCTACCACACGATCTTCAAGCGCAAGCGCCCCGAGCCGGAAAGGATCTTCCCGACCGAAATCGCCACCGTGGTGAAGGAAGCCCTGACCAATGTGGTGCAACAGGGCACGGCGCGCCGCCTGCAAGGCGCCTTCAAACTGGAAGACGGCACCTCCCTGCCCATAGGTGGCAAGACGGGCACCGGCGACCACCGCCTGGAGGTCTACAACGCCCACGGCCAGGTGATCGAATCCCGGGTCATGAACCGCACCGCCACCTTCGCCTTCTATCTTGGAAACCGCTTCTTCGGCGTGATGACGGTCTTCGTTCCGGGCGAAGCGGCGGCGAACTACCACTTCACCAGCGCCATCGCGGTGCAGATCATCAAGGACATGGAGCCCGCCTTGCGCGGCCTGGTGCTGGGCAGCGAGAAACCGGAACCCACCTGGGAGGAACTGGCCCTGGCCTTCGACAGCGAGGCCATCACCCCCAGCGGTGCGGCGCCCAGGATCGAGGCCTTGCCCCCCCCGGGCACGCCCCTGGCGGCCCCGCCGCCGTCGGCCTTCGCGACGGTCAGCGCCCCGCCACCGGAAACGGCCGCGACCAGGCCGGCCCCACTGCCGGAAAAACCGCGCGCGACGAAACCGGTGCACAAGCCCACGGCCAAACCGGCCGTCAAGCCCGCCGAGAAACACCTGGTGAAGCCGCTGGCGAAACCGGTGCGGCCGAAGCCGGTCATCCATCCCGAGGAGGAACCGGTCGAGCCGCCCCCGGCGCCGCCACCGCCGCAGACCGACAAACCGGACCCCTTGCCGCCCCCGGCGGCCCACGAGCCCGGCGAAAAGCCAAAGAAGCGGCCCTGGACCTGGCAGGAAGGCGACAACCCGCTGTTCTGACCCTCACCACCCGCCCGAGGAAAGGGATACGAAGTTACTGTCCGATTTGAAAGCGAGCATGAGCGACGACTGCAGAGATCTACGCCACTGGCGTTTAGCCAAAGGATGGGCACGGCAAGCCGTCGCTCGAACCCGGGGTGCCCCCCCCAGGTATGCAACCTGCCGCGTTTGCCCGCCGCGCGGGACGGGAGCCCATGGATCGACAGGTAAGCATGGGAATCACAATACAAGGTTAGGCAAAGCGCAGCGTGCCCAACTTACGATGACTCACCCAGTGGGTGACACCCACTGGTCCTCGTTAACGCAGGAACAGTCTGGTTTGAGGCCCCATTCCATCCTGGCAACCGCGGTTTCCAGGTTGAAACGCGCATACTAGTTTTTGTTGCAGCGCAATATCGAATACAATTCGCGTCCGTTTGTCTTTCCCCTTGTCATCCATGCAACGCACACTCTTGAAATCCAAGCTGCACCGCGTGCGCGTCACCGCTTCCGAGCTGGAATACGAGGGCTCCTGCGCGATCGACGACAACCTGCTGGAAGCGGCCGACATCCGTGAATACGAACGGATCGAGATCTACAACGTCAACAATGGCGAACGCTTCTCCACCTACGCCATCCGCGGCCAGCGCGGCTCCGGCATGATTTCGGTGAACGGCGCCGCCGCCCGCAGAGCCGCGGTGGGCGACGTGCTGATCATCGCCACCTACGCCACCTTCAACGAGATCGAACTGGCCAACTTCGAGCCGAAACTGGTCTACGTCGACGAAAAGAACCGGATCAAACGCATCGGCGCCAGCATTCCCGCGCAAGCGGCCTGAATCGCCCATGGCCCCGGCGCCTCGCCGGCCTCGTTCCACTGATCAGATCGACGCAGCCGGCGCGGTGCCGGCGTCGCGAATTTCAAGCCGCCCCCAGTCGAAACCCGGCCCCGGATCGGTCTTGCGGCCGGGGGCGATGTCGCTGTGACCCACCACGGCGGCGATCGGATGAGCCGACCGCAACACCCGCAGCAGGCCGTTCAGCACCGCGTACTGCGCATCGCTGAACGACGAGTCGTCCGTCCCTTCCAGCTCCACCCCGATGGAAAAGTCGTTGCAGCATTCCCGCCCCCGCCAACTGGAGACGCCGGCATGCCAGGCACGCTGCCCGCATGGCACGAACTGGACCAGTTCGCCGTCGCGGCGGATGAAAAAGTGGGCAGACACACGCAGCCGGTGGATGCCCGCGTAGTAGGGGTGCTCGGCCGGATCGAGGCGGTTACCGAATAGTTGCTCCACCCCGGGCCCGCCGAACTCGCCGGGCGGCAGGCTGATGTTGTGGATCACCACCAGTTCGACCGACATGCCCGCGGGCCTCGCGTCCTGATTGGGGGACTCGACCCGCCGCGCCCCGGCCAGCCAGCCCCGCGCATCCCCAGCAGCCCATTCATCATTCAACATTAAAAATTCTCCGATCCCTCAAGGTTCTTCCTGCGCCGGCGCGGACAGCGCCGCGACCAGCGCGGCCGACAGCGCCACCGCGCTGACTTCGCAGTCCAGACAGGCGTGGAAGCGGCCGTCGCTATAGAGCAGCAGGCTGGGCAGGTGGAAGATGTCGAAGGCGCGGGCCAGGCCGGTGGCCTTTTGCACATCGACCTGGAAAAGATGGCAACCGGGCGGCGCGGCCCGCGGCAGGCGTCGTTCCACCGCGCGACAGGTACCACAGGAGGCGCTGGTGAACAGCACCAGACTGATGCCGCCGGTATCGAGCAGGACCGGGTGGTAACAGGATTCGTCCAGGGTTCGCATGGCGGCATGTTAGTGGCCCGCGGCGCCGGGCATAAGACGATGGGCAAAAAAATCCGGGCAACGCACGGGGCTAGGCCAGCCCGTACAATCTTTACCCTTTCCCGGAGACTTCATGATTGCCCTCGAGTTGCTGTTCTTCCTGATCGTCATCCTGCTTGCGGCCGAGATCTTCGTGAACGCACTGGAACATCTGGGCGAGAGACTGGGTATTTCCGAGGGCGTGACCGGCTCCATCTTCGCCGCGGTCGGCACCGCCATGCCGGAGACCATCGTGCCCTTGCTGGCGATCTTTGCCGGCACCGGGAATCAGGCGCTCAATGAGGATATCGGGGTCGGCGCCATTCTCGGCGCCCCCCTGATGCTGTCCACCCTGTCGCTCTGTCTGATGGCGCTGTCGGTGTGGCGCAAACGCGGCACACGGGGCCTTCTGGCCCCGGAGCGCACCGGCCTGAAGCGCGACCTGGATTTCTTCCTCTCCGCCTTCGCCCTCGCCACCCTGGCGCTGTTCGTGCCCCACGAACACCCGGCCGTCCGCGGCCTGCTGGCGCTGGGGATGGGGCTGATCTACGCCTTCTACGTGAGGCTTACCCTCAAGGCTTCCGCCGCCCTGGTGGAGGACGGACACGGCACCGCGGCGGAAGCCCCGATGTTCCTCGCCCGCATCGGCCTGGCCAGCAATCTGGCCACCATTCTGCTGCAACTGGGCATCGGTTTGGGCCTGCTGGTGCTGGGCGCCAAGGGTTTCATCCACGGCATCGAACTGGCCGCGCCCCTGCTGGGCATTTCCGCCCTGGTGCTGTCCCTGATGCTGGTGCCGGTAGCCACCGAACTGCCGGAGAAAGTGAACTCCATCCTTTGGATCCGCCGCCACAAGGACACCCTGGCCTTCGGCAACATCACCGGCGCCATGGTGTTCCAGGGCACCCTGCTGCCCGCCATCGGCGTGCTGCTCACCCCCTGGGCACCCGTCAAGGAAGTGTTCGCCGGCGTGGCCGTCACCCTGATCGCGGCGGCCTGGCTGCGCTTCATGCTGCTGCGCGGCCAGCT
>CAIXFP010000656.1 GCA_903918705.1 uncultured Pseudomonadota bacterium | reverse complement strand
CTTCGAGCCCGCCTTCGACCTCGACGGGGCGCTGGCCGCCGCACGCCGCATGACCGGCCGCGACGACGCCGGCGCCCACCTGTCCACGGAGGTTTCGGAATGAACAAGCGCCGCTTATCCCCCGTTCCCCATCCCGAGAAGGATGCCGTGGCCCTGAAATTGCCGGACACGATTCCCTCCTTCCAGCTCGACGGCGACGACGTGGCCTTCGTCCCCGGCCAGACCGTGCTGCAGGCGGCCCTGGCCGCCGGCCGCTACATCCCGCACCTGTGCTACCACCCGGAATTCAAGCCCCACGGCAGTTGCAAGGTGTGCACGGTGAAGGCCAACGGCCGCACCGCCGCCTCCTGCACCCTGCCGGCCCAGGCGGGATTGCACGTGGAAAGCGCCACGGAGGAGATGAACGCGCTCCGCAACACCCTGGTGCAGATGCTGTTTGCCGAGGGCAACCATTTCTGTCCGTCCTGCGAGAAGAGCGGCAACTGCACCCTTCAGGCCCTGGGCGCCGACCTCGGGGTGATGACGGCGGGCTTTCGCCATTTCTACCCGGACCGCCCGGTGGATGCCTCCCACCCGGATTACCTGCTCGACTTCAACCGCTGCATCCTGTGCGAACTGTGCGTGCGCGCTTCCTGCGAGGTGGACGAAAAGTGCGTGTTTGCCCTGTCCGGGCGCGGCATCACCAAGCATCTGGTGGTCAACGCCGAATCAGGACGCCTGGCCGACACCGGGTTCGCGCTGGGGGACAAGGCCGCGAACGTCTGCCCGGTGGGCGTGATCATCAGGAAGCGGGTCGGCTTCTCCGTGCCCATGGGGCAGCGCCGTTACGACGTCCGTCCCATCAGCGCCCAGGCCCTGGACGACGCGCCGCGCCCACTCGAAACCAGCGGCGGCTGTTCCGCCTGCGAGGGCACATCATGAGCAAGAAAGTACGCATCGCCACCACGTCGCTGGCCGGCTGCTTCGGCTGCCACATGTCCATCCTGGACATCGACGAGCGCCTGTTCGCCCTGCTGCAACACGTCGAGTTCGACCGCTCGCCGCTGACCGACATCAAGCACTGCGGCCCCTGCGACATCGGCCTGGTGGAAGGGGGCCTCTGCAACGCGGAAAACGTCCACGTCCTGCGCGAGTTTCGCAAGAACTGCAAGATCCTGGTGGCCGTTGGCGCCTGCGCGGTCACCGGTGGCCTGCCGGCCCAGCGCAATCACCTGGACCTGGCCGATTGCCTGCAGGAGGTTTACCTCACCGAGATCAGCCTGGAGCACGGCGGCATTCCCAACGACCCGGAGCTACCCCTGCCCCTGGACAAGGTGCACCCACTACACGAGGTGGTGAAGGTGGATTATTTCCTGCCCGGCTGCCCGCCCTCGGCCGACACCATCTGGAAATTCCTCACCGACCTCCTGGCCGGCCGCACGCCGACTCTGGAGCCGGCGTTGATCCGCTACGACTGAAGGCGGTGGCCGCTCCCGCGCACGGGGTTACGAACCGGCCCGGCTGAGGCGGCCCGGGCTCGACCGGGCGGAGCCGCCGTGTTTTGCATCGCTGCCGAAAGTCCAATGGTTGCGCCAGGCTGCGACGACGGCATTGGGATACTCCGGCCGGCCCAGGCTGCCGTTGTAGCGGCCCAGCGCCCGGAACAGGTCGCCGTGCTCGATGTCGAGGTAGTAGCGCAGGATGGTGGCACCGTAGCGCAGGTTGGTGCGCAGGTGGAACAGGTCCTGCTCGCGGCTGCCGATCAGCCTGGTCCAGAACGGCATCACCTGGGTGAAGCCGCGGGCGCCGGCATCGGATACCGCGTACTTCTTGAAGCCGCTCTCCACCTCGATCAGGCCCAGCATCAATTCCGGGTCGAGGCCGGCGCGGGTGGCTTCGTAGTGCAGGGTATTGAGGAAGTCGTTACGGAATTCGGCATCCGGCACCTTGCGTGCCATGCGCCGCGACATCTCCGCCAGCCAGGCCTGAACGTAAGGCGAATCGGCGAAGGCTGCGCGTTCCACGGCGTTGTCGGACACGGCCTTGGTCAACTGGGAACGCACGCTGTCGGACAGGGGCTCGTATTTCTGCGCCCCCGCCCAGGCACCGCCGGCCACGTAGGCCAACAGTGCAACCGCAAGCTTCAATCCGTGTTTCG
>CAIXFP010000655.1 GCA_903918705.1 uncultured Pseudomonadota bacterium | reverse complement strand
CCTGGCTGGCCATGGAGAAGTTGGATTGCCAAATGTTGTAAGTTTCCTGATATGTTGGCGGTCACACTATTCGAGAAAATTCTCATTCATCAAGTCTTCCTAACAGATGCCAACAAGGTCTCTGGAGGTGATACGTGCATCCAATTGTTTTTGTTCACGATTTGGCTATGCGGTAGTGTAAGCAATGCCGCGAAACATATATTGCTTTTGTCCACAACACCGTCTGTTCACACCCTGTCGTGCTGGAGTTGGGTTTTTGGCATGCAAAATCTGTTTCGCAGGGACCCTTATGAAAATTCAAGATCTAATGGACACGAGTGGCGTGCGCTTTGGTACCAGCGGCGCCCGTGGCCTGGTGGCGGATATGTCCGCTTCCGTCTGCTTTGCCTATACCGCGGCTTTTCTCCGGGTGATCGCGGTTCCCGCCGGTAGCCGCGTGGCCTTGGGCATCGATCTGCGACCCAGCAGTCCGGCCATCGCCAGCGCCTGTGCCGCGGCCATCCGGCATGCCGGCCTGGAAGTGGATTACGGCGGTCCGCTGCCAACCCCGGCGCTGGCCTACTACGCCCAGGAGCAGGGCATCCCCGCGTTGGTGGTGACGGGCAGCCACATTCCCTTTGTTCGCAACGGCATCAAGTTCTATCGGCCGACCGGCGAGATCACCAAGGCGGACGAGGCCGGCATCGCCGCGGCCAGCGTGGAACTGCCCGAGCAAGCCCTGAGCGTGCCCCTGCCGGCGCTCAATCCTGCCATCAGGTCGTTGTACCTCGGTCGCTACCAAAGCTATTTCCCTGCCCACTCGCTGGCTGGAATGCGCCTGGGTTTCTACGAGCATTCCAGCGTCGCGCGGGATTTGTTGCGGGAACTGCTGGAGTCCCTTGGCGCCGAGGTGAGTTCTCTCGGCCGAACGGATGATTTCACTCCCATCGACACCGAAGCTGTCAGCGCGGCGGATATCCGCCAAGCGCGACGCTGGTCCGCGGAATTGGGCTTCGACGCCCTCATTTCCACCGATGGCGATGCGGACCGTCCCCTGATCGGTGATGAGCAGGGAAATTGGCTGCGCGGCGATATCGTCGGGCTGCTCTGCGCGCGCTACCTGGGCATCGAGGCCCTGGCCACGCCGGTAAGCTGCAATACCGCCATCGAGAAGTCGGGCGCCTTCCAGCGGGTGAGCCGAACCCGTATTGGCTCACCCTATGTCATCGAGGCCATGGAACAACTGGCCGAGTCGGGGGCCGGACGCATCGCCGGCTTCGAAGCCAACGGCGGTTTTTTGCTGGGCAGCTCGCTGCAACACCAGGGACGATCCCTGCGCGCTTTGCCCACCCGAGACGCCGTGCTGCCGATACTGGCGCTGCTGGTCGGCGCGCGGGAGCGGGGCATCCCACTCTCGCAGCTGACGCGCGGGCTCCCGGCGCGCTATACCGCCAGCGACCGACTACAGGGCTTTCCTGGCGAGCGCAGCCGGCAACTGGTGGAACGTCTGGCCGAATCGCGGGAAGCCCTGGATTCGATGTTCGGCTCGTTGTGCGGCGACGCCGTGGCGATGGATCAAACCGATGGCCTGCGCATCACCTTTGCGCGGGGGGAGATCGTGCATCTGCGCCCTTCCGGCAATGCGCCGGAACTGCGTTGTTACGCCGAGGCCGATAGCCCGGAGCGCGCCGCCGCTCTCGCGGATGCCTGTCTGCAACGGGTCAAGGCATCAGCCATCTGACCCGCTACTGGCGGCGGCTTCTTGCCGCTCGCTGCTACGGCTTCTTGCCCGTGTAGGGCTTGCGCCTCACCTCCCGTTCCGCGGTGCGGATCTGGCGCGGGGTGAGGGCTTCCGGCTTGCGTGCCTCGAAGGGGTTGTGGCCGGATTTGAATTCCACTCGCAGCGGCGTGCCCTGCAAGTTGAACACGGTGCGGAAGGTGTTTTCCAGATAGCGCTTGTAGCTCTCGCCCACGCCTTCCAGGTGGTTGCCGTGGATGACGATGATGGGCGGGTTGCTGCCGCCCTGGTGGGCGTACTTGAGCTTGGGCCGGAAGTTGCCGGAGCGGGCCGGCTGTTGCTGGGACACTGCGTCCTGCAATACACGGGTGAGGCGCGGCGTGGCCAGCTTGGCCATGGCGGCGGCGTAGGCTTCGTCCACTGATTTCAGCACGCCGCCGATGCCGTCGCCGCGCAACGCGGAGATGAAATGGAAACGGGCGAAGGAAAGGAATTCCATCTTGCGCGCCAGTTCCTGCTTGATCTGTTCGCGGGCGTAGGCGTCCATGCCGTCCCACTTGTTCACCGCCACCACCAGGGCGCGTCCCGCCTCCAGGACGAAGCCGGCGAGATGGGCGTCCTGGTCGGAGATTTCCTGGCGGGCGTCCAGCACCAGCACCACCACGTTGGCGTCCTCGATGGCCTGCAAAGTCTTGATCACGGAAAACTTCTCGATGGCCTCGGTCACCCTGCCTTTGCGCCGCACGCCGGCGGTGTCGATCAGGGTGTAGGGTTTGCCGCCCCGCTCGAATTCGACGTAGATGGAGTCTCGCGTGGTGCCGGGTTCATCGAAGGCGATGACCCGCTCCTCGCCGACAAAGGTATTCACCAGGGTGGACTTGCCGACGTTGGGTCGGCCGATGATGGCGATCTTGGGATGCTCGTCGCCGCCGCCTTCCTCCGGCTCCACCGCGAACGGCTCCAGGGCCAGTTCCACCAGTTCCCGCACGCCTTCGCCGTGGGCGCCGGAGACGGCCACCGGTTCGCCCAGGCCCAGTTCGAAGAACTCGGCGCAGACCACGGCGCGGTTCATGCCCTCGGTCTTGTTCACCGCCACCAGTGCCGGGCGGCCGGAGCGGCGCAGTTTCTCGGCGATGATCATGTCCTGGGGCGTGAGGCCGGCGCGGCCGTCCACCAGGAACACCACCACGTCGCCCTCCGCCACCGCCTGCATGGTCTGCCTGGCCATCTCGGCCAGGATGCCGGTCTCCACCACCGGCTCGAAACCGCCGGTGTCCACCACCAGGAACGGCTTGGAGCCGCCGCGGCCGTGGCCGTAGTGACGATCCCGGGTGAGGCCGGGCAGATCGTGAACGAGCGCGTCGCGCGTCTTGGTCAGACGATTGAACAACGTGGATTTGCCGACATTGGGCCGGCCGACCAGGACTAGGGTGGGTTTCATTTGTGAGATAGGTGAGGAGTGGAT
>CAIXFP010000654.1 GCA_903918705.1 uncultured Pseudomonadota bacterium | reverse complement strand
GTGCTGGTACTGGCCGACACCGATGGCTTTCGGCTCGATCTTCACCAGTTCCGCCCGCGGATCCTGCAGGCGGCGGGCGATGGACACGGCGCCGCGCAGGGAGACGTCCATGGCCGGGACTTCCTTCGCCGCCAGTTCCGAGGCGGAATAGACGGAAGCGCCGGCCTCGCTCACCGTCACCTTGGTGAGGCCCAATTCCGGCTGCAAGCGCATGAGATCGCCGGCCAGTTTGTCGGTCTCCCGGCTGGCGGTGCCGTTGCCGATGCTGATCAATTCCGCCTGATGCCGGGTCGCCAGCTTCGAGAGGGTCGCCAAGGAACCGTTCCAGTCGTTCCTAGGCTCGTGCGGGTAGATCACGGCGGTATCCAGCACCTTGCCGGTGCGGTCCACCACCGCCACCTTTACCCCGGTGCGGATGCCGGGATCGAGACCGATCACCGCCTTGGGGCCGGCCGGGGCGGCCAGCAGCAGATCCTTCAGGTTGCTGGCGAAGACGCGGATGGCTTCATGTTCCGCCCGCTCGAACAGAGCGTTCATCAGATCCAGTTCCAGGTGCAGGGAAAGTTTCACCTTCCAGGTCCAGCGCACCGTGTCCAGCAGCCACTTGTCGCCGGGGCGGCCCAGGTCGCGAATGCCGACGTGGGCGGCGATATGGCCTTCGCAGGGACTGCGCTCCCTCTCCATCTGCGATGACGATGCCCCCGTCCCGTCCCCCCCGGGGGGAGGGGAGAGTTCCTCCGGCAATTTCACCGTCACCGCCAGCACGCCTTCATTGCGGCCCCGGAACAGGGCCAGCGCGCGGTGGGACGGCATGGCCTTCCAGGGTTCGTCGAACGCGAACCAGTCGCGGAACTTCTGACCTTCCACCTCCTTGCCTTCGACCAGGCGCGACACCACCCGGCCGTGTTCCTGTAAATATCCGCGCAGGCGCTCGATCAGGCCGGCGTCTTCGGCGAACTGTTCCATCAGGATCTGGCGGGCACCATCCAGGGCCGCCTTGACGTCGGCCACTCCTTTCTCGGCATTGACGAAGGGGGCGGCTTCCGCTTCCGGGCTCAGCATCGGATTTGCCAGCAGCATGGAAGCCAGCGGCCCCAGGCCCGCTTCCCGCGCGATCTGGGCCTTGGTGCGGCGTTTCGGCTTGTAGGGCAGATAGAGGTCTTCCAGACGCTGCTTGGTCTCGGCGTCGAGGAGGTCGGCGCGCAATTCCGGGGTCAGCTTGCCCTGTTCCTCGATGCTGGCCAGCACCGCGTCGCGGCGTTCCTCCAGTTCGCGCAAATAACCCAGGCGTTCTTCCAGATGGCGCAACTGGGTGTCGTCGAGGCCGCCGGTAGCCTCCTTGCGGTAGCGGGAAATGAAAGGCACGGTGGAACCGTCGTCCAGCAGCGCCACGGCGGCGGCAACCTGGTGGGCGTGGACGTTGAGTTCCTGGGCGATGCGGGATTCGATGGGCGGCAACATGACATTCCAAGACGGCGAAAGGTGCGGCAGGATGGGCAAAAACCCACCGCCCGGCAAGACTTGACAGCGCCCACCAGGGCTTGCACCTAGTGCTCGGAAATTCCTCGATTCCCATCTTCCCGCTTCGTCCGAGGCTGGCAATCCGCGCATGTTAGAATCTCCCGCCTTGTTTTCTGTCGGTTCACTTTCGCGCTCGTTCGCCAGGTTGTAACCGATTGATTTTTAACAGCGCGAAAGTGGCGGAATTGGTAGACGCACTGGATTTAGGTTCCAGCGCCTTGCGGCGTAGGGGTTCGAGTCCCCTCTTTCGCACCAGCGATTCCTGGTGGCATTCAAGACCATGGCCGACTGTTTGGCGTATGCCGGACAAGCGGTGCTTGGCGGTTCGATTGGCGAAGTCTTTGATTCGTCACGGATCGAGGTCGAATGCGGCTTGGTATGAATCTTGATAACTCGTTGATTACTCGTGGACAACATGACTGCAACCCTGGAAACCCTGGACGGACTCTCCCGTCGTATGACCCTGAACCTCAACCCTGCTGAAATCGAGGCGGAAGTTTCCAAGCGCCTGACCAAGATCGCCCGGAATACGCGCATGGATGGATTCCGGCCCGGCAAGGCACCGCTCAAGTTGGTGGCGGCGCGCTATGCCGGTGAAGTGCGCGGGGAAGTCCTGGGCGATGCCTTGCAGAGACAGTTTTCCCAGGCCGCCCAGGAACACAACCTCAACGTGGCCGGTTATCCCAGCTTTTCAGCCGGCGAGAACGGTGCCTTCATCGCCACCTTTGACGTATTTCCGCAAATCGCGGTGGGCGATGTTTCTGCCATCAAGGTGACACGCCCCAGCGTCGAGGTGAGCGACGCGGATGTGGACCGGACCCTGGACGTACTGCGCAAGCAGCGTGTTCAGTACCAGGCGGTCGATCATGCCGCACGGGAGGGCGATCGCGTTCACATCGACTACACCGGCACCATAGGCGGCGAGGCATTCCAGGGTGGCGACGCGAAGGATTTCCCGGTCATCCTGGGCGAAGGCCGCACCCTCAAGGAGTTCGAGGGCAGCCTCATGGGCATGAAGGCCGGCGAGAGCAAGGCTTTTGATGTGACTTTCCCGGCGGACTATTTCGCCAAGGAACTGGCCGGCAAGACCGCGACCTTTACCGCCACGGTCAACGCGGTGCATGAGGCCCGACTGCCCGAGGTGGACGAAGCCATGGCGCAAAGCCTGGGCATCCACGAGGGCGGTGTCGCCAAACTGCGCGAGGAGATTCGCGGCAACCTGGCGCGCGAGGCCAAGCGCCGGATTCAGGCACGGGTTAAGGAACAAGTGCTGGGCGGCCTGCTTGAAGTGACTCCCTTCAATGTGCCGGCCAGCCTGGTGGCCATGGAACAACGCGCCCTGATGGAAAAGGCCGTGGCCGATCTGAAGACGCGCGGCATGCGCGAGCAGGACATCCAGATGCGCGACGAGATCTTCGAACCCCAGGCCAGGCGCCGGGTCGCCCTGGGTTTGCTGATGGACGAACTGGTGCGTGCCAACGGCATTACCGCGGGTGCCGAACAGGTTCAGGCCCTGGTCGACGAGTTTGCGCAGAGCTACGAGGATCCTTCCGAAGTGGTGGCCTGGTACCACCAGGACAGCCACCGCCTGAACGAGGCGCGCGCCCTGGTGCTCGAAGAAAATATCGTCAACTGGGTGCTGGAACGCGCCCAGGTCAGCGATATGTCCCTCACCCTGGAACAACTCATGGGGAACAAGTGATGGCCTGGACTCAAGAACCCTCCGACCTGGGTTACATCCCCATGGTCATCGAGCAGAGCGGGCGCGGTGAACGCGCTTACGACATCTACTCGCGGCTGTTGAAAGAACGTGTTGTATTCCTGGTTGGCCCGGTCAACGACATGACCGCCAATCTGGTGGTGGCGCAGTTGCTGTTCCTGGAATCGGAAAACCCGGACAAGGACATTTACCTCTACATCAACTCGCCGGGCGGCTCCATCACCGCCGGCATGGGCATTTACGACACCATGCGCTTCATCAAGCCGGACGTGTCCACCCTGTGCGTGGGCCAGGCCGCCAGCATGGGTGCCTTTCTTCTAGCCGCGGGGGCCAAGGGCAAGCGTTACGTGCTGCCCAATTCGCGGGTGATGATCCACCAACCCCTGGGCGGCTTCCAGGGCCAGGCCTCCGACATCGAGATCCACGCCAAGGAAATCCTCTACCTCAAGGCGCGTCTCAATGGCCTGCTGGCGGAACACACCGGCCAGACCCTGGAAACCATCGAGCGCGACACCGAACGCGACAATTTCATGAGCGCGGAGACTGCCGTGGCTTACGGTCTGGCCGACAAGGTGATGGTCAGCCGCAACGATGTGGCGTAAACTTGACAAAAACCATCAAGCATTTGCAACGTAACTGATCACGGAACCGAACCATGGCTGACAGCGCCGACAAACTTCTCTACTGTTCTTTTTGCGGCAAGAGCCAGCAGGAAGTTCGCAAGCTCATCGCCGGTCCCACGGTATTCATCTGCGACGAATGCGTGGATCTGTGCAATGACATCATCCGCGAGGACGTGCAGAAGGAAGGCGACAAGGAGGTGGGCGACAAACTGCCCACACCTCAGGAAATACGCGATTCCCTGAACCAGTATGTCATCGGCCAGGACAAGGCCAAGCGGGCGCTGGCGGTGGCGGTGTACAACCACTACAAGCGGCTGCGCCAGCCCGGCGGCGGCAAGGACGACGAGGTGGAACTGGCCAAGAGCAACATTCTTCTGATTGGCCCCACCGGTTCCGGCAAGACACTGTTGGCCCAGACCCTGGCGAGGGTGCTCAACGTGCCCTTCGTGATTTCCGACGCCACCACCCTGACCGAAGCCGGCTATGTCG
>CAIXFP010000653.1 GCA_903918705.1 uncultured Pseudomonadota bacterium | reverse complement strand
CTGCTGTTCGACGAGGCCGATTCCCTGTTCGGCAAGCGCACCGAGGTGAAGGAATCCAATGACCGCTTCGCCAACACCCAGACCAACTACCTGTTGCAGCGCATCGAGTCCTTCGAGGGCATCGCCCTGCTCACCAGCAACAGCCGCGGCCGCTTCGACTCCGCCTTTACCCGCCGCCTGGACAGCATCCTGGAATTTCCCCAGCCCACGCCGCCGGAACGGCGCGACCTCTGGATCGGCCACCTGGGCACGGCTCACACCCTGAACGACGGCGAACTCAATCGTCTGGCCGCCGCCTGCGACCTGGCCGGCGGCCACATCCGCAACGTGGTCCTGGGGGCGGCCGCCCAAGCCCGCCACGAAGGCCGCCGCATCGGCTACCGCGACGTGGTGGAAGGCATCGTGGCCGAATGCCGCAAGCTGGGCAAACAGGCGCCCAGCGGACTGAACGGCGTCGGTGGAGGAGCGTGATGGGCAGTGCCCTGGCCACGACGCGGCCGGATCATCAGGCGCCGAGTGCCGCACGCCAGGTCGAAAATCTGCCGACGCCTCGACAGGAAGCGGCGACACCGGAGGAAAGTGCGGCCGGCGTGCCGCGCTATCTTGGCAACGGCGAGTCGGTGGTTCCCCAGGAACGCGACGCCGGTGAGGAACACGCCCGCAACGCCACGGCCAAGAGCGACGCGCCCCCCATGCCGGGCGGCGACCCCGGCGCTGACGCGGGTGGCAAACAGCTCCGGGAAACCATCCCGGAACCCGGCCCGGACACCCTCGGCGGCGGGCCGGGCCGGGCCGGTCATGGCGCCACCGGCGGCGAGTCGGCCTCCGCGGGCGAGGAGATCAGCGCCACCGGCCCCGACCACGCGCAATCCCCGCGCGCCGGTGGCGGCGGCGAAGGTGGCGAGGGCGGGGGAGAAGCCGGGCCGGGCGCGGGACCGGAAGCCGACGCTGGTGGCGCTGACGCTGGCGGCTCTGGCAGTGGCGGTGGCGCAGAGAGCTTGGCCGCCGAGCCGGCACCGACCATGACCAGCGCGGCGGCCCCTGGTGAAGCCAGCGGCGCCGCCGCGCTGGGCCTGGGCGACCTGGTGCTGCTGGACACGGAACTGGCTGAACATCAACGTTGGGGCGGTGCTCGCGACCACGTCGGCGCCGCCGGTTCCGACCAGCGCGCCGCCTTCATCCTGGAGACGGCGGGCGGCGGCGCCCTCGCCGGGGCCGCCTCCGGTTTCGGCACGGCGCTGACGGTGGGCCTGCTTACCCGTGCGAGCAAATCGGTGCCCGTCATCGGCCCCCTCATAGGCGGCGCCATGGCCCTGCACGGCCTGATCAGCGGCTGGGGCGCCACCAAGGAATCCGTCAGCAAGTTCGGGGAAGGCAGCGATGCCTACGAAACCCTCGCCAATTCCATCGAAGCCATATCCGCCGTCATCGCGGTGGCCACCGGCATCATCGACATCATCGGCAGCATCGCCACCATCGTCGAGATCGCCGCCACGTCCCTCATCGTCGGCGGCGTCGTCGCCTCCATTTTCACCGCGGGCGCAGCGGCGAGCGTGATTCCCATCGCCATGCAGGTGCGCTCGGTCAGTTCCACCATCGCACGGGTCACCACGATCGCCTCCGGGGTGCTGAACAAGATCAACTCCCTGGTACTGCAGCCAGCCGTGACTCTGTTCCGCGCTCTGCACAGCTTCACCTCCCAGGCGGACCCCCGTGATGTGGAAGCCCAGGGCGCCCAACTCTCCGCTGCTGCCGCCGCCTCCGGGGGCGCCCTCGGCGGCTGGGCGGGCGGCAAGGCGGCCCACTTGGGGGCCGGCGCCACCCATGCCCCACGGGAAGAAGAACTACCGGCCCGCAAGCCCCCCGAAGAAAATGCACCCCCGGCTTCCGGGGAGGGTCCGGTGGTGCACTTCGACGAGCCACCGGCTGCCCGGCAGGCCCCGGGTGCGCCAGCCCCTGTGGAAGTTCCCGCGCCAGTGGACCCACACGCCCCCACCGTACCCGCTCCCGCGCCGGTCGATCCTCATGCCCCGACCGTGCCCGCTCCCGCACCGGTCGATCCTCATGCCCCGACCGTGCCCGCTCCCGCGCCGGTCGATCCCCACGCGCCGACTGTGCCCGCTCCCGCACCGGTCGATCCCCACGCGCCCACCGTGCCCGCCCCGGAACCCGTCGATCCGCATGCCCCAACGGCGATACCCGAAGGACCGGGCGGGATGCCCGAGATTCCGAAACCGGCCAAGGTACCGCAGTTCGATGACCCCGGTTATGGACCGGAGCCGGATCACCGCGCGCCACCGTCCAGTGAACCGCCAGGCGCGCGGCAGGCTCCGGTATCCCCGGAAACCGAAGGCATTCCCAGGGCAGCGCGGGAACCCCCTCCACCAGGCGTGCCCGAGCCCGAACCCACCCAGCGCTCGCCCGAACTCCCGCCCGCGCCCGAACCGCAGCCGGTCACACCCCCCGCCCCCGCCGTGCCGGAGCCCGAACCCGCTCCTCCGAGGCCGCGGCAGCCGCCGCCCCCCGGCGTGCCCGAGGCCCCTCCCACCGAGCGTACGCCGGGAGTCCAGCCACCGCCGCCGCCAGAACCCGTGCCGCCTATACCGGACACCAAGCGTTCACCTGGCGTCGCGCCACCACCGGTCAACGAGCCCGCCGTCGGTGCTGTCCCCGAACCAGTACCCCCTGCCTCGCCCACCCAGCGCTCGCCCGAACTCCCACCCGCTCCCGAACCACAACCGGCTTCAGCCCCGGTCCCCGTTGTTCCGGAGCCCGAGCCCGCCCCCGCCGCGCCGCGGCAACCACCCCCGCCCGGCGTGGACGACGTGCCGATCACCGAGCGTACTCCCGGCGTCCAGCCACCCCCGCCGCCGGAGCCCGTGCCGCCCGCACCGAAAACCCTGCCCGCGCGTGATGTTGAACCGCCTCCGGCCGCCCTGCCCGCCCCAGCGAAGGCGTCCCCTTCATCAGCACCGAGGCCGGCTCCGGAAGCTGAACCGATCAAGGGCGAGCCGCCCGGCGTGCCCGAGATTCCGCTCACCCCGCGGCTGCCGGGCGTGCAGCCGCCGCCGGAGCCTGTGCCGCCGGCCCCCTCATCACCACGGGTGACGCCCCCGGAAATCGAGCCGGTGCCGGACTCCGCCGTTCCGCCGGGGCGGCCCGCCATTCCGCCGCCGCCCAACCCCAGCGCCCCGGAACCGGAGATCCCCCCTTATCCCAGCGTGCCCTTCATCGAGCCGACACCGCCCGACTGGGGTCAGGAGGGCGTCGACAGCCCGCCGCGGCCGATTAAACCCGTCCCGGTCATTACCCCCGACGGCCGGCCCTATGAACCGGGCCGCGAACCCTTGCCGGCACCGCACCCCGTCGTGCCGGAACCTCAGCCCGCCTCACCCCCGCCACGGGAATCTCCCCCTCCCGGCGTGCCCGAAGCCCCCCCCACCGACCGTAACCCGGGCATCGCGCCGCGCCCAGCCAACGAGTCACCCGCCGCACCGATAGGCGCGTCCACCGATTCCGAAGGCCCCATCGAACGCCCCCCAGCGCAAGGACAAGCCACTCCGAAAGCCGACATGCCAGCGCGGGCACCACGCCGTATCAGCGACGAGCAGGCACCGGCCGGCGCTCCGGCATCCCTGCCCGCCGAGCCGGAGCCGGCCCGGCAATTTGGCCCGGTTGACGAACGCAGCTTCGCGGACCTGCAACCTGTGGTGGACGAGGTGGGCAACGCCGCCTTCGGCGACCACCTCGCTTCCGAGACGAGGAAGCCGATACAGGACATACCGCGCGATACGACACAGAGCAGGCAGGCCGTACACGACGCGGCCTACGACGACATCAAGAACCACCGTCCCGCCGACTACGGCGACTGGGGCGTGCAGGACCAGCACTGGTACAAGAACAAGGATGCGACGATCAAGGCCGTTTCCGGCACAGACCCGGCGACCGTGGACGCCATCAACGCCAACCGCAGTGGCTTGCAAACCTACAAGACGGGCGAAGGCACCCTGCTGCTGAACACCCAGGGCGTGCCGTCCTCTGAATTACCGGCCGGCAATCGCGGCACCCGCTTCTATGTCGATGAAACCCCGCTGGGACGACCGGCACAGAGCAATGCCAGCGCGGTGATTCCCGCGGAGCCCGGCGCCGTGGGCGGGGTGAAGCGCGATGCCGACTACAACTCCGAACACCGCTTCGCGGACCGCCATCTGATCCCGGAAATGCGACGACAGATCCAGGACTCGCGAGCGCAGGCCGGCCTGCCGCCCCTCGACGACGTGCAATTGACGTTCGCGGCGGGGGAGCAGGCGCGCTATGTCATGGAAGGCGTACCCGCCACAGACCTCGCGCAGCATCCCACCCAGCCCTGGTCCGGCGAGGTCATCACGCGCCCCAGAGAGACGATACAACTCGATCTCCTGCCCCAGGATCCCAAGGCGCGCGCGGACTGGCAGCGTACCATGCGCCAGCCTGGGGCGAGCACGGGCGAGCCGGCCGCGGGTCAACCCGCGCCACCGACCGCGGCAAGCCCACTGGAATCGGGACAAGCCGAGTTCAATTTCAATCGCCCGACCGCCAACTCCGGGACGACAGCGGAAACACCCAGCGCTGCTCCCGATGGCGGGGCGCGCCGGGTTGCCGAGGGTGATCCCGGCAAGCCGTTGCCCACCCGTGGTGACCAACCGCTGACCGACGCGGAATTCGCGCTCCGTCGCGCCCAGTTGATTGCACGAGGAGTGCCGCCCGATCAGATTCATCGCGGTGACTACACCGCCTTCCATCCGAATGGCGAGGGCGGCGGCCACATCAGCATCGGTCCGGACGTGAATCCCCTGCCCGAGGCCGAGCGTCCGCGCGGCCTGGCCAACCCCGCCAATGCGGCACTGGATGCCGAATCGGCCCTGTCCCACGAGGCCATCGGCCACCGCGAGGCGGAATTGGCCGGGCAGGTGCGCGATGCCGACTGGCATGAGGAATTGCAGGCCAGCGTGCGCGCCGCCCTGCTCGGCCCGAGGCTGTCGCCGGAACAACGGCAACTGTTGCTCCGGGACGCCGCCGCCCGCCGCCGCCACGCGCCCAACGACGACACTCTCTACGTCTGGACCGGCCGCCCCGGCGAGCGGGACGAACCAGGTCCGCGGACGACGCGGCCGGGGAACCAGTTTCGGCCCCAGGATCAGTTGCCTGCCGTGATCATCGACCCGCCGGCGGTTGTCGCGGACACACGCCAGTCCACGCCGCAACGGGAAAGTGGCGTGCTCGAGCGTTCGCCGCCATTACCGCCCCTTGCTCCGGCCCCAAATCCGGCCACGCCCCGGACAGCCGGAAATCCGGCTCCGGGTGGTGACGTGGCCGCAACGGCCCTCGGGACGCCCAGCGTGCCCGGGGCGGCGGTACCACCCGGGACAGTCGCTCCCTCGGCGCCGACCTGGGGCACGCGGGTGGCGCAAGCCGCCGAAATGTTCCGCCCGCACCTGTTCGGCATCGGCGATCCGGCAGCGGCGAAGCCGGAGGAACAGGAGGCTGCCCAGCGCGCCCAGTTCACCCCGGACAACCAGCCGGCCAAGGGGGTGGAGCGGGTCAATCCGGAATATCCGGAGCCCCCCGGCACGAAGCAGCAGGTCGCGGCGATGCAGGAGGAAATTTCCCAACTTCTGGCGACCAAGGCCCGGTCGGAACAGGAGGCGACGCAACAAACCCGGCGCGCCGAACAATGCGACGCCAACCAGGGACCGCTGCAGCAGACCCGGGAAGAGGCCACCCAGGGCATTTCCGCGGTCCGGGCGCAGCAGGAATCCGTGGCGCGTCACGCCGCCGCCAATCAGGCGCAACAGCAGCGGCAGCAGGAATCCCAGGGCCTGGTGGCCGGCTATCCCAGCCAGGCCGCCGGACTCGCCGTGCTCACCGTGCCTTTGACCGCCTGGCGCGGTTTCACCAGTCTGGCTTCCTACCTGCCGGGCGGCGCCGGGGCGAAAATGCTGCAGATGAACCACGACGCCAGCCAGATGATGGATTCCTTCGAACACATGGGCGAGAAAATGGCGGGGGCCGGCAGCGAGCAGCCGGCGCACCAGGCGGAACTGCAAGGCGACGCCGGGCGCCTGGAGAATGCGGGTTCCCAGGCCGAGACCGCAAACGGCGACCTGCACAGCGCCCAGGCCGGCGCCGAGGGCCTGCTGCGGGCCAACAGCGAGGCCAAGGGTGAGGCGGAACAACTGCGCGACGCTGCGACCCGGCGCGGCGCCCAGATGGGCGAAGCAGCCACCGGAAAACAGGAGGCGGCCAAGACCCTGGCCGAACGCATGCAGGCCTGGGCGGTGGCCCACAAGGCGGCGCGCCAGCAGGCCATCGCCGCCACCCAGGCACGCCTGCAGGCCCAGGGGAAAGTCAACGTGAGGAGCACGGACCATGCCTGAAGCCCACGTCCCGGCCGAGGCGCTGCTGCGCCACGCCGACGAACTGGTGCGCCAGGGCCGTCTCCAGGAAGCCCGCGCGGAACTGGACCGGGCCGCGGCGCTGAACCTGGAGCGGGGGCACGACGCGGACGCCTCCCGCTGCAACCAGATGGGCGCGTCCCTGTGCCGCCTGGAAGGCCATTACGACGCCGCCCGGCAGCGCGCCGGGGCGGCACTGCGCCTGGCGCCGGACACGAGCCCCCTGGCCGTCTCCGCCCAGGCGGAACTGGGTGAGATTGCCCTGGCCCAGGGCCAGGCCGCGGAGGCTGCCGCCGCTTATTCCGCGGCCCTGGAGATCGGGCGGCACCTCGGCCCCAACCCGCCGGCTCAAGCCGCCCTGTTGCGCCGGCGCGCCCGGGCGGCGGCCCTGTCAGGACAACTCGAAGATACCGGGAGCGACCTGCGGGCCGCACTGGACCTGCTGGAGAGCGTCGGCGACCCGGCCCTGGCGGTACGGGTGGAACTGGCTACCGCCTATCAGGATGCCGGCCGAAGTGAACTGGCGGAACGGGTCATCGTGGCGGCCTGGCCCATGGCGGAACGGGCCGGCGACCATGCCGTGCTGGCCGATCTCGCCCTGTTGCGGACGGCCCAGGCGTTGCGGCGGGGCGACCGCGACGCCGTGCTGACCCTGGCGCTACGGGCGCGTCAGGAGGCCCTGGCCGGCACTTCCGCCACCGCCTATCTCGGCGCGACGCGGGCCCTCGCGACACGGTATGACGCCGACGGCAACCGGGCGGCGGCTTATGAAGCCCTGGCGGTGGGCTGGGTGACCCTGGCCGACCTGCTCGGCCCGGACCTCGCCCGCCAGGCATTCCAGCCGCAACTCCTGGAATTGCACGGACGCTGGGGCGCGGAGGCCTTCGCGGCAATCCGGCGCGAGTATGAGGCACGGCGCCAGGCCGACATCAAGGAGGGCAAACCATGAAATTCGTCTCGTCCCGGGGCCACGCACCCCGCGCCGGCGCCACCGGGACGCGCGTCGGCAACCGCGCGGTGGGCGTGCCGCGCTATCTGCGGGGCGCGCCAGCCTCCACCGCTCGCCCCATGGGCAAGCAGATCGAGATCACGCAGCCAGGGGACCGCCATGAACGCGAAGCAGACCGGGTATCCGCCCGGTTCGACGCCGATGTCCCCAGGACTTCCGGCACCCTGCCGAGCCTGCCCAGCGCATCGGCGCCAGCCAGTCCGCTGCCGGGCGGCGCCGGCCGCCCCCGGGACGGCATGGAGGCCCGCTTCGGTATCGGCCTGGGCCACGTCCGAGTCCATAGCGGCCCCCAGGCGGAGGGCCTCAACCGCGACCTGGGAGCGCGCGCCTTCACCCAGGGCCATGACATTTTTTTCGGCGCCGGCCAGACGCCGGGGGACAACGCACTTACCGCCCACGAACTGACCCATGTGGTGCAGCAGGGCGGCGGGTCGCAATATGCCCGCTTCGGGGAAATCTCGCCGCGCTACGGAGAGGCGCCGATCCAGTGCAGTTTCATCGGCACCTATGCGGTGGGCGGCAACGGTTATTTCGAGATGGACATGGAAACCCGGGAGGGCGCACTGGCCACCCCCGCAAGCGCCAGCGGCATGGACGGCTACATCCGCTTCGTGCCCATCCCCGGGGCGCCGAACTCCAACCAGATCGACATGGTGCAGATCGCCCGGCATACGGATGCGAGCGGCACCGACATCGGGTCGTTCACCCTGCCTCCCGAACAGGCGCAGCGCGGCGGGCTGGGAGACTCGGGACTGAGAACACGGGACGACCCCGCGCGGGGTATCAAGGGCGGCTTCTATAGCGACGTATGGCACCAGAACGGCGCCGGCGGCGTGCCCGTGGCGGCGGGATCCCCCATGTCGCCGAATTTCCCGGTCCAGCCCGCCGGACCCGGAGTCGTAAGCGGCCGCGGCAAGGTTCGACAACCGGCGCAATACGGTGGCGGTAGCGGTGGCGTCGATGGCCAGGCGCGAGGTTTCAAGCGCTCCGATAATCCCGCCGACATCCGCTCCGCCGCCCTCTACGACACCCCCGGCATCGCCGATGCCGTCCACGATGTTGAGTTCAATTTCGAAAGCGTGGCCCTGGGCGAGGATACCGGCTTCAGCTATGGCGCGGTGACCTGGGGTTTCGGGGTCCACTCCGGCCATGTGGTGGCTGAACATCTCGGCGTGGCGGCGGGCCAATCGGCCACCTTCGACGAGGCCATGGAACGCCACCAGGATTTCTACGTGCATGAGCCGGTGATGTTCTATTTCGAGTTCGACCACGCCGACCTGGGCGGCGGCGAAGCCGGAAAAATCGACACATTTCTGCCCTACCTTTCCCGCAATGCGGACGTCCTGCTATCCCTCGTGGGATATGCCGACATCGCCGGGGGTGACAGCGCGTACAACCTCGAATTGTCCACTCGCCGGGTCGAAGCGGTACGGGAGGCGCTCACCGCGAAAGGCATCGCCGTGGGCCGCATCAGCGACACCTCCTACGGCGCCGGCGCTGCCAAGGACGCCACTACGGATGCGGGAAAAGGTGACCAGGGCGGCAACGCCGCCGTCGCCGCCGACCAGACGCGCGAGGCCAACCGCTGGGCCAACCGCCGTGTGGTGCTGACCTTCTCGCATCCGGCGGCGGCAACGGCTCGCATGCCCTGAACACGGCGGTACCGCCGCGAGTTTCGCCCTACCCGAACAGCACCAGCCCCCACACCACCGCCACGTTGATGAGGGCGATCAGCACGGCGGCGCTGCCGATGTCCTTGGCGCGCTTGGCGAGGCGGTGGTTTTCCAGGGAGATGCGGTCCACCGTGGCTTCGATGGCGGAGTTGATCAATTCGACGATGAGCACCAGGAGGACGCTGGCAATCATCAGGGCACGGCTCACCGCGGTGCCGCCGAAATACCAGGCCAGGGGGATCATCACCAGGGCCAGCAGGGCTTCCTGGCGGAACGCGTCCTCGTGTTTCCAGGCGGCGCCGAAACCTTCCAGGGAATAGAACAGGGCGTTCCAGACCCGCTTCAGGCCGGTCTTGCCCTTGTGCGGGCTCTCCTCCACCGGACTGGCGTTCAAGCGGGTTTCCAGGTCAGGTTCAGTTCCCGGGCGGCCTTGACGTCGTCCAGGCGGCGCACCGGCAAGGTGTGGGGCGCGCCCTTGACCAGGGCCGCATCCATCCGGGCCTCATCCCGCACCTTGATCATGGCGGCGACGAAGGCATCCAGGGTTTCCTTGCTCTCGGTCTCGGTGGGCTCGATCAGCAGGCATTCCGGCACCAGCATGGGGAAGTAGGTGGTGGGGGCGTGGAAGCCGTGATCGAGCAGGCGCTTGGCGAAGTCCATGGCGGAGATACCGGTGGAGTCCTTCAACTTCTTCAGTGTGACGATGAATTCGTGGCTGGCGCGGCGCTCGGGATAAGCCAGGTCGAAGCCGGCCTTGTGCAGTTCCGCCGCCAGGTAGTTGGCGTTGAGGGCGGCATACTCGGCCACTCGCAGCATGCCCGCGCCGCCCAGCATGCGCGCATAGACCCAGGCGCGCAGGAGCACGCCCATGTTGCCGCCGAAAGCGGACAGGCGGCCGATGGATTGCGGGCAGTCGCCCTCCTCCGCCCAACGGTAGAAACCGCGTTCCTCCACCACGTAGGGGATCGGCAGAAACGGCCGCAACCGTTCCGACACGCCCACCGGGCCGGCGCCGGGACCGCCGCCGCCATGGGGGGTGGAGAAGGTCTTGTGCAGATTCATATGGATGACGTCGAAGCCCATGTCGCCGGGACGCACCCGGCCCAGGATGGCGTTGAGGTTGGCGCCGTCGTAGTAGGACAGGCCGCCGGCCTCGTGGACGATTTTCTGGATGGCGACGATGGACTTCTCGAACACGCCCAGGGTGGACGGGTTGGTCAGCATGAGGCCGGCGGTATGGGGTCCGACGGCGGCTTTCAGGGCGTCCAGGTCGACGTTGCCGGCGCGGTCGGTGGGGATTTCCCGCACCGTGTAGCCGCACATGCTGGCGGTGGCAGGATTGGTGCCGTGGGCGGCGTCGGGGACGATAATCTCCCGCCGCGCCGTGTCGCCGCGGGTATCGTGGTAGGCGCGGATCATGGCCACACCGGCGAACTCGCCGTGGGCGCCGGCCATGGGTGCCATGCTCACCGCCGCCATGCCGGTGACTTCCTTGAGCATTTCCTGAAGCTCGTACATGGAGACCAGGAAGCCCTGGCCGGTTTCCGCGTCCGCCAGGGGATGCCGCGCCAGGAACTGGGGCAGCATGGCCAGGCTGTTGCAGGCGCGCGGGTTGTATTTCATGGTGCAGGAGCCCAGGGGGTAGAACTGGGTGTCGATGCTGAAGTTCTTTTGTGACAAACCGGTGTAATGCCGCACCACGTCGAGTTCCGAGACTTCAGGCAGCAGGGGCGGCGCCGTACGCAACAGTGCCGCCGGGAGGTCGGCGGCTTCGGGGACCGGGCCGGGCGCCTGGGCATGGGCACGGCGGCCGGGGTGGGCGCGTTCGAAGATGAGCATGGCTGGCGCGAGTTGTAGCGCCGGCGTCGCGCCGGCGAGAGTTAAGGGCGGGCCGGCGCGGCGCCGGCGTTACAGGGGCTCGCCCCGCGCGGCGGCGAGGGCGGCTTCGTAGTTGGGTTGCTGCTTGATCTCCGGAACCAGCTCCGAGTAGACCACCTTGTCGTTCTCGTCCAGCACCACGACGGCGCGGGCGGTAAGGCCGGAGAGGGGCGGGTCCATGATCATGACGCCGTAATCCTTGTGGAAATCGCGGCCGCGCATGGTGGACAGGGTGATGACATGATTCAGGCCCTCGCCACCGCAGAAGCGGTTCTGGGCGAATGGCAGGTCGGCGGAGATGACCAGGACGAGGGTGTTGGGGACGCCGCCCACCGCTTCGTTGAACTTGCGCGCGGAGGCCTGGCACACCGGGGTGTCGAGGCTGGGCACGATATTGAGGATCTTGCGCTTGCCCCAGAATGAGGACAGGGATACATCCTTCAAATCCTTGTCCACCAGCATGAAGGAATGCGCGGCATCGCCGGGTCGCGGGAAGTTGCCGCCTATGGCGATGGGCTCGCCGCCCAGGGTTACGATGGCCATGATCAAGTCTCCTTAGGTTGGGGTCGACAGCAGCCCGGTGCATTTCGGGCTGCGTACATTGCCGGGATGCCGCCTTCTGCGTTGTCCCGGCTCATTTGTAGGCGCACGGCGGCGCTTCCCGACGCCGGCTGAGGATACGCTCCAACTGCCGGCGATACTGCTCCAGGTCTTCGCCGGTCTTGGTCTCCGTGGCGCAGACCAGAATGCAATCGGCCAGTTCCGGGTAATCGCTGCCCAGGGCGTAGCCCCCCAGGATGCCCTGGGCGCGCAGAGCGCGCAGCACCTCGGGCACGGGCGAGTTCACGCGGATCACCGCTTCATGGAAGTACGGCGTGACGAACACCGGCGCGACGCCGGGCACGGTCGCCAACGCCTCCACCAGGGCGCGGGTGTTGGCGTGGCAGGCGAGGGCCACGTCGCGCAGGCCCCGCGGCCCCAGCAACGCCATGTGGATGGTGGCGGCGGTGACCAGCAGGCCCTGGTTGGTGCAGATGTTGGAGGTGGCCTTGGAGCGGCGAATATGCTGTTCCCGCGCCTGCAGGGTCAGGGTGAAGCCGGGTTTGCCGTCCAGGTCCACGGTGCGCCCGACGATGCGGCCGGGCATCTGCCGCACCAGAGCCTGAAGCGCGGTCATGAAGCCGAAATAGGGTCCGCCGGAAGACAAGGGCACCCCCAGAGGCTGGCCGTCGCCGACACAGATGTCCACGCCCCTGCCACCCCAGGTGCCCGGCGCCTTGAGCAAGGCCAGCGACATGGGGTTGACCACGGCGATGGTCAGCAGGTTGTGGGCATGAGCCCAGTCGGTCAGGACATCCACCGGCTCCAGGGCACCAAAGAAGTTGGGCTGGGGAATCACCAGCGCGGCGGCCGGTTGGCCAGCCAGGGCCTCCAGGGCCGCGAGGTCGGTCACCCCGGTGGTCGGGTCGAACGGCACGGAGACCAGTTCGATGCCCTGGTTCTTCACCGTGGCCCGCACCACGGCGCGGTAGCGCGGGTGCACGGTGTCGGGCATGAACACCCGGCGGATGCCGGCAGCGCGCACCGCCATCAGCACGGCCTCGGCCAGGGCCGAGGCGCCGTCATAGAGGGAGGCGTTGGAGACGTCTAGGCCGGTGAGG
>CAIXFP010000652.1 GCA_903918705.1 uncultured Pseudomonadota bacterium | reverse complement strand
GGGCATCGGCAAAGGCGGCGGGCGCGAGGCTGACCAGCAGGGCGGCGACGAGAGTGGTGAGTTTCATTGCAATCTCCTAGGGTAATTGGACAACGTGGACTATCGATGTTGTGGTGCGATTCGATGGGTAGAGAATATCAACATATCCTTATGTACTCCAAGGATGGGGCGCGGGCGCTTCTCCGCCAGGTGCCCATGTTGTGTTTCTGACACAGGCGAAGGGCCTTACAATCCGCACGATGACGTATCCCACATTACTCGGCGCTGCCGGCTGGGACAGGCCGGAATGGGCTGTCGCCTTCTATCCCGGGGAGATGCCGGAAGAGTGGCGTCTGACCTATTACAGCACCCAATTCCATTGTGTTTTCCTGCCGGCAGACACCTGGCTCAAGACCACGGCGGACGACTTCGCGGCTTGGGCGGCGGATACTCATGAACAGTTCGTTTTCCTCCTGGAAGGCGCCTCACCGGGAGACCTGCCGCCGAGGCTGGCAGGGAGGGCCATCGGTCTTGCGCGGGATGATCCCCGCCTGCTCTGGTTCGACCGCGACACATCTTTGAAAAGCCTTGCGGGGCAGATTACGGGCCATACGGAAGTCACGTATTTGCTCAGTAGCGATGGCGACCTGGGGCAAATCGAGCGGGTACGAACACTGCTGGAACTACTCGGCCGCTGAACGGCCTCACGAGGTCCGTCGCTGTGGCAGGCTGTTACAATGCCGCGCGTCTTCCCTGCTCGTTCCCACAAGAAAAGCGTTACCCCCTGTGTCCGACAATCTCATCGAGATCCGCGATCTTTCCTTTGCCTACCGCGAAAGACTGGTGCTCAAAGGCATCAACCTGACTGCCCGGCGGGGGCAGGTCATTGCCATCATGGGCATATCCGGTGGCGGCAAGACCACCCTGCTACGTCTGATCGGTGGCGCTCTGCGCCCGCCTCGCGCGGGCATGCTCACGGTGGATGGCGTCGACATGAGCAGCCTGGATCGCGAGTCCCTGTATGAACTGCGTCGGCGTATGGGTATGTTGTTCCAGTTCGGCGCCCTGTTTACCGACCTTTCGGTATTCGACAACGTGGCCTTCCCTCTGCGCGAGCATACCGACCTGCCGGAAGAGATGGTTCGCGACCTGGTACTGATGAAGCTCAACGCGGTGGGTCTGCGTGGCGCCCAGGATCTGATGCCATCGGAGTTGTCCGGTGGCATGGCGCGCCGGGTGGCCCTGGCGCGCGCCATCGCCCTGGAACCGAACCTGATCCTGTATGACGAACCCTTCGCCGGCCTCGATCCCATCTCCCTGGGCGTGACGGGGAATCTGATCCGGCGCCTCACCGATACGCTGGGCGTGACCTCCATCGTCGTAACGCATGACATCCAGGAGTCCCTGCGCATGGTGGATTATGTCTATTTCGTCTCGGAAGGCGTGATCGCGGCGGAAGGCACCCCTGACCAGCTACGCGCCTCGGACCATCCCTTCGTGCACCAGTTCGTGCATGGCGAGGAAGATGGCCCGGTGCCCTTCCATTACCCGGCGCCGGCCTACGCTGAAGAACTGGAACTCGCCGCATGATAGATCGACTACTCAACAGCTTGCGCGGCATCGGCGCCCGGGTCATCGACGGTGTCTGGCGCATGGGGCTGGCGACGCGCTTCTTTCTGATGACCCTGCTGCGCTCGGGACAGAGCTTTCGTCGTTTCCAGTTGATCGTTAACGAAATCTTCAGCTCGGGCGTGCTTTCGCTGATCATCATCCTGGTGTCCGGCCTGTTCGTCGGCATGGT
>CAIXFP010000651.1 GCA_903918705.1 uncultured Pseudomonadota bacterium | reverse complement strand
CGCTCCATCGTCTCGGTATGAGCGGCCGGGTCGATATCCGGCCCTTCGCGGACGGCAAGTCGCCGGCGTTGTTCATTACCATCGAACGGTCCGCCCTGAAGCATTCGCAAGCGGCGATGGCCATGCTCGCTCGCGAGATGGTCGCCTATGCGCGGTGCAAGTATCAGACCGAGATCGACGGGGTGTACTGGCGTATCGAAGCGGACTTCGATCACCAGGACGATCTGATGGGGGATGTCTTCGGCCCGACGACCGTCGGCTATCTGGTTGAAGAAACCATCGCACTGTATCAAAAGGCCGATTCTCAGGTTACCCGGCTGGGTCAGGCTATCCACCAAGTGAACGCGGACATCGCCGCGGGCCTGGGCGTATCTGGGCAATCGGTCGCTCCGGCCAACAAGGTCCGCGACGCCATCGACCGACGCCAGTTCGAGCGCGGTACGGCCGAGACCGGCGCCTTCCGGGCATCGTTGTAACGCGCCACCCTCATTACCAACCAGCACAAGGAGGTCTTTCCATGAACGAAGTGCTTTACCGCATCATCGCCCGTGTTTTGCTGGCGACGATCTTTATTCAGGCATCGGTTTTACCGGCCCGGGCCACGGCTGCGGTGGTGGATATCCATGGCGTCGACCATACCTGGGCTCACCACGCCAGCATGATCAGCAGCAACTGGATCCGGGTGAACGCTACCCTGAACGGCGGTAGCGCCACCAATCCGGAGCCGGTCTATGTCCCGAAGGACAACTGGGCCGAGATCGCAGACGGCCCGTGGAACGCCACGAACGGTACCGACCGTCGCATGCTCTACGGCAAGGCCTGGATGAATGCCGCCAATGTGTCCGCCGGCAAGTCCATGCAGGACGGCTTCGATTATTCGTCCCGCAAGATCCCACCCGGCGGCTCTTATAGCCAGGTCTTCGCCGCCTACGATTCGGTCAACGCCAAGGCCCGCATCATCGTCCAGAAGGTCGAGAAGGGCATGGACAACCGCGTCCACGTCTACGTCGCCGACTTCACGCCGTACCACGGCATGCTCTGGCGGGCCGCACGCTACTATATGGCGCCGAATGAACTCAGCAACGACATCGTTGCCGGCAACAATCCTTTCCGCATGTTCGAGCAGGTAGACATCAGCAACGGCATGGAAGCCCAGGCTACCGATCCGCTGTTCGAGAACATCAGCTTCCAGGGCGTGCAGGTGGCGGTGGGGCACGCCATGCAGCATTACAAGGCCGCATTCGGGTTGATCTATATCCCGGATACGCGCTTCGACCAGAACCAGTCGTGTTCGAGCGGCTTCTTCACGAAGAAGTGCACGACCACGGTGAGGGGCTACGCGAAGCCGAAGTGGTACTTGGCGGTGCCGAAAGATATGGACAGTACGCCGATGGAAGCGGCGATTTGCGTGCTGCCGACAGCGGCTGGTGCCAGTTGTGATGCGGCCGAGCACGTGGCTTGGTCGGGCATTTCGGTGAGAGAGTGGAAGGGCGGGAATCTGCCCATTGATGAGCAATTGCTTTACCAGTGGAGCACAAGCAAGTCGGGGTTCTCGATGCTGGGGATCGGGATACTCTTGGCGATTGTGACAATGGGGGCGGCCCTGGCGGTTGGGGTGCCGCTGATGGGGGTGGAGGCAGGAGCTGCAGCAGCAGAAGGTGCGGCAACTGCCGGAGCCGGGGTCGCCGCCAATCTTGGCATTGGCGCGGCAGCGATGGGGGCCGGTGCCGGCGGCATCTACGTCGCCGGCTCTGCTGTTCTCGCCAACAAATCGCCTACAGACTATCAGAATGGTCTGTTCGGCCAGATCGGTGATGGCCAGTTGGCACCCAATCTCGGCGCGCTGGGTGAGCAGGCCCAGGGCTTGGCCGCTGCGGTGGCGCCGAAGATGGATGCCGGCGCCATCGGCAACACGATCACCGGAGCGAAGAAGATGTTCTACGGCGACTGCGCGGCCAGTCCCGGCGTGCAGTGCAATGCTGCTGACCCCGGCATTGCACCCCGGACGAATTCATACCGGCAACAGAACATTCCGCTGCAATTGTGGGATGCGAGGAAACAATGTGAGATGGCTGGGAATATGGGCGCCGCATTGGATCGTTGCACGGCGCGGATGGAGAATCTGCGGGCGGATCAGGAACAGCAGCAACAGTAAACGCCAAAGAGAACGGCTTGCTTTCCTTTCGGGGCAGTCCGTTTTATTTGGCAGGGGCATTCGGTTTCACATCACATCGGGATCTGTTGTCCCCGCCTTGACGGTGTTGCTGAACTCATTTCCCTTCTTGATGAGGTCTTTGTAAGACCAGCCGTTGCATTCGACGCCTCCGTCCATTAAGTCTGAACCCAACGCTATGGGAGCGGCCACTATCGTCACGGCGGATATGAAACCGGTCGCGAAACGAGTCGCGTTGTTGCTAGAGAAGCCGGTCCACCTGCAAGTATCAGTTTCCTTTTCGGTGACAACTCGCCTGAACTGAACCCCATTATCTGTAGACTCAAACTCAATAATGCTGCCATCCGGGGTGGAAACGTTGCTCGGGACGAGCAGCCATATAGACACATCACTCGACGCAAACTTATATGGATAAAGCTTTGCAAACTTGTATGCGTTGACGTCTGCGCAGGTGACTGCATAGCTTTTCGCAATGGTTCCTTTCAAGCAAGGACGCTCAAAAGCCGTTTTACCATCCACTTCACCAAAAACCATACCATAAGCGATCTCTGCTTTGCCACTATTGATGTACTTGACCGTGTTTCTGGCGGTCGTCGCACACCCGGCCATGGTGATGAGGGCGGCTAGGCTGGTAGCCAGGAGGAGGGGGAAGAAGGCTTTCGTGTTCATATATGTGTGTCTCCGGGGGCTGTGATCGGGTTCAAGCGCCCGCGTGGCGCACCGCGTGAGAACCCGCCCCGGAAAACTGTCTTGCTTGGACGGCCGTGGCTTCATATTCGAACAGGATTTTGCTTTTATCCAGTGATGGATAGCACAAGGAACGCAAAGTTGCGTCAATGTTGTCGTAATTCGATGTCTTACCAATCAGCGCGGCTTGTTCTGAAGATTCACCGCCCTTACCAGAGGTACACCGAACAACCTCGCCTGGTTTTCG
The DNA here is from genome assembly GCA_903918705.1 of uncultured Pseudomonadota bacterium. Lineage (GTDB taxonomy): Bacteria > Pseudomonadota > Gammaproteobacteria > Burkholderiales > Thiobacillaceae > PFJX01. The sequence goes on along the minus strand of CAIXFP010000651.1, from coordinate 51 downwards.
ATGGATCTGCGTTGTATCCAGATACCCCCCAGGTCGGTGGCGAACCAGTTG
>CAIXFP010000650.1 GCA_903918705.1 uncultured Pseudomonadota bacterium | reverse complement strand
GGATGCATCAACCGATTCCGGTGGTGGGTCGCTGGTTACGACAAGTGGTGCGGAGTTATTTCCAATACCACGCCGTGCCGACCAACGGCCCTCGAATGTCGGCCTTCCGCTACTTCGTGGGGCGACTGTGGTGGCGGACGCTCCGGCGTCGCAGCCAGCGCGACGGCTTCAACGCGAAGCGGCTCGTTCGCCTGGTGAACGATTGGCTTCCCCGCGCACGCGTCCTTCATCCCTGGCCGGAGGCACGCTTTGCCGTCAATCATCCAAGGTAGGAGCCCGGTGCCCGAATTGGGCTCGCCGGGATCTATGTGGGGGCGCCCAATAATGGGCGTCCCTACCGCGATTAAAGGGATGACGACGCGATATTTTCACAGCGGCGTCGCTGGGCGTTTACTCGGTCAGCTTCGTGCAACGATAGCGAGAGATGCCCTGGAAAGCCTGCCACCGAGATCGGACGGCGTAGCGGGTTTCCCGGGAAGGGCGCGGATTCCGTCACTTTGGCAATTGCCGCCGCGCAGGCCATGTCTCTCGTCAAACAGACGGGAGGCAATCGCTGCTGCATTGTTTTAACGTCACATGATCACACCTGACCGGCGCCCCCGAACCGTGGAGATGCTGCGGGCTGTGTCCTCCTCCGGTCGACTCGAATCCGGTATGCGCCGGGATGACGGATCAAGGATGGACCTGTATCTCCTTTTCATGCTCCGCGCCGATTTTGTCGCTCTCGGCTTCGATCATCCGCTGCAATTCCTGAATGTGTTCATGCACCCTGCGCGCGCCGATTTCTCCGCCTTGTTTCATCAGCTCGGGCATCTTCCGTATCGTTTTCTGACCCGTGGGCGTCTTGTAAAAATCGCTGATTTCCCGAAGTTCTGCCGCGGAAAAGGCCTCCGCATAGATGTTGACCAATTCCGGCTTGATGCTCGGGTAACTCATGTATTTGGCCAGGAAGGAGAGCATGACCTGTTTGTATGGGATGAGGTCGGGGTTCTGCTTGAGTTGCGTTTCGAGGCTCTGCTCGATGGTCCGGTCCAGCAATTCCTGAATGTTCAGCGTATTCAGCAAAGCTTCGGCTTCGTTTCTGGCATTGTCGTCGGCGATGGCCATGCCGGAAATGCACAGGGACAATGTGAACAACAGGGTGCTGGCTAGTTTCAACACGTTTTTCTTCCTGGCAAGTGAGGTTTCAGCGGTGCCGCGGTGAACCGTGAATGGGCGGCATGCGATACATGCGCCCGCGCCGCGAACGCCATGGCGGCTCTGACGCCGGGCATTATAGGGCAGCGCCAAATTCCCCTGGCGCACCGGTTGCGATATCCAGGGGTCAGTATGAACTTCGGCCCGTTCAACCCGGAAGCAGGGTTCAAACGGAATAGGGCTCCCGCAGCCAGCCTGTCAGCAGCGCGGTTTCCGTGTCGCTCAGATAGCCGAAGCCCGACTCGATATCCTGTCTGGCCGCGGTAGCCATCTCCCGCGGGGTCAGGCCACCGGCTACCAGGTGAAAGTACCAGGCGCCAGGATAGCCGGCGGCACGGTCGAAATCCTGTATTTGTTTGGCCGCGTCGAGCCCGCGCAGCTCGGTGTTCCAGTGGAACGGCTTGAGTTCCCGCCCATGCCGGGAAACCGGCGTCGCCGTAAGCACCGCGTTGTTGTAGCGATCGTGGTGTTCGCGCAGGGCGACGATCCAGTGCTCGCTGAAATGACGGCCAGCCCGGCTGGCCCCCCATTCCTGCATGAAGCGGACCAGGCCGGGCACGCCGCCCAGGGGTGAATGCAGTCGGGCCGTCACCTGGCGCAGGTCCACCAGTCTGCGGAACCGATAATAAGGTGCCGCCACCGGCTGGGCCTGCACGCCGGCTGGTTTGATCGGGTCGCAGAGTTCCTGGGCATCGCTCGGCGGCAAGGCACTGTCCCACAGGCGGCGATCCAGGACTTCCTGCATTTCCTCCACCTCCATTTGCAGGAATTCCATCGGCGCGGGTCCATAGGGCGCGACGAAATAGTGGGTGCGCCCATTGTGGCGGGTGACGGTGAGTTCGCTATCGCTGTGGCGGTCCAGGAACTCACCCAGATCATCACCGCATGCCGCGAGTTCTTGCTCCACCCAATCCTCCAGGTTGTCGGCCACGCGCCGGCCGTCGCCACGCAGCAGGCCGCCACTGCGATACCAGCCGCCCCGGGTCAGGGCGAAGCGGCAGCGACAATCCGGAATCAGGCGTTCCGCCACGGCCAGCAGGCTGGCATGGTGTGGACGCGGCGTGCTGGCCTCGATCTCGGCCATCAGCCGTTGCACGGTGGATTCGTCGGGGACACAGCTCTTCATGGCGATTCTTCCTGTTGTAAAAAATGTTCCAGGCGGGCGCGAACCAGTTCCCGCACATCCGGTTCCGGGTCATCCACCCGTTCGGCGATGGCTTCCATGGGCGCGCGGCGGACGGCTTCCAATCGCACCAACCAGTCCGGATCGTTCAGCAGCCTGGTGGCCTGCTCGGGGAGCAGGCGCGCGGCGACGATGCGGCGCACCTCGGCTTCCGGGTCGGCGATCATGCGGGGCAGGGCGAAGGCGGGAAGGCGGCGGGCCACCACCTTGCGTACTTCCCGGTCCACGTCGTCCGCCATGCGGGAGAGGCGACCGTGGGGCAGTCGCTCGGCGATATGCTGGCGGACCAGATAATCCGGGTCATGCATCAACTTTTCCAACTGTTCGAGGGGCATGCGCGCGGCCACGGTGATGCGCACCTCCCGGTCCGGATCCTTGCTGAGTTCTATCAGGTCGTCAGCAGGCAGGCGCAGGGCCACGGCACGCCGCACCACCTCGTCGGCGTCGTGGGTGAGGGGCCGGATGTGATCGAGGGGCGCATAGCGCACCGCGATGGCGCGTCGCTCCCAGAAGGCGTCGTTCAGACAGGTGGCGGCATACTCCGGATTGCGCCGCAGGAAGCGGTCGATCTGGCGTCCGCTGTTTGCCACCAGACAGGCGTCACCAGGGGTGCAGTGGCCGACGCCCAATACCGTGTCGCGATGTGCGCATGCATGGCAATCCGGCGCGGCGGCGACCAGATGCAGGCTGGGGCGCTGTCCCTGATCAGGCATGGCGGCGGCATCCTGCCGGGTTCGGAAGTGCGGTGTGCATGGTTCCTGCTCCAAAACGTCGGGAATCAAGGCCCGGCGGGCTTGTGTTGACTGAAAGCAACCACCATGCCAGCGATAACTGATTGAATTATCTGGATTAGGTGAACAAGGGCGGGGAAGGCTTACATGGCTGGGCAGGATTTTGTCGGATTCATTACAACGCGGATCCCCGGATACCAGGGCAACTTTGTTCAGGCAAGCAGCCGTCATCTCCCGCGCCGGCGTGCATCCTCACGATTTTGAGTGATTCGGACTGCTCCTCCCCCATTAGAAAGTGGAGCGCCGCACCTCGTACACCCCTCCGATGACCCCGAACTCCTCCTCTCCCCGCAGCTTGCCCGGCAGCAGACCGTGGAAGAAGAACACCTTGGCGCAGGGCACCCGGACTTCCAGGATGCTGTCGCCGAACTAGCACGCCCGTTCCCGTTCCTGCGTAAAGGAATTGAGGCTATTGAGCAACACGGTGTGCCAGCCGGCCAACGCCTCGCCCAGTTCCTCATAGCCGCCCAGGCGATTGACGCCGCGGTACAGGGTGAGATGGGTTTCTCTCGGCCAGCGCCGGGCCAACTCATATTGGGCGTAGGCATAGAGGAGATCGAACTGGGCCTCCAGGCTATTGGTGTTGTAGAGGCCGCCGCTGCGCTGTTCCAGATAATGCCGATAGAGGACGCCGGAAAAATCCCGGATCGGCCCGCCATGGTGGCGCGGCAGCAAACCGAAGCGGGATTCGACCCAGCCCTTCAGCACCGCGCCTTCGCGGCCGTCGGCGTCGAACGCCCAGCCGCGCAGCACCTTCAGATAATGGGCCTTGGCGCGTCCGTGCCGCGGCGTATAGCCGGCCTCCTCCGGGTGGAGCAGACTGAAGGCGGCATCCATATGGGCCATGAAGATCCTGGCCCGTTCACCCGGATCGCTTTGGACTGCGAATTGCTGGAACAGCGCGCGATGCAATTCCGCCACGCCGTCCAGGTGCAAGGGCACGGGATGGCGCTGAAACGTCAGGCTGCCCAGGATGTCCGCCGGCAGATTGCAGCGGTTGATGGGCAGGCGCGCGGCGCGGGGTAGGTTGGTCGACATGGGTGGGTGAATATCAGACTGGAGCGGTTTTTATCCGCACCCCGCCTTGCTGTCCATGCCGCCTCGCCGCAGCCTGTCGGACTTGGAACGTCGATTGCGAAAAGCGGCCCAGCGAGGGCAGTTTGTGCCGGATTTGCAGCCGCATAGCCCGGCTGCTAGGTCGACCCGCCCGTGCCCGATTGTGCGATCCGGGGCGCGCTGTCGACCACGAGGCTTTCCCGGCACTCCGCCACGAGCCGTAATAGCCGCTCCCGGTCGAACTCGCTACCGCGATGAGCACGCAAGGCGTCATGTAGTTGCCGCGCCATGGTGTTGCGCATGAAGTAATGCACGCGGGCGGAGCGGTTGAGACCGGGCTTGATCAGACCCGCCAGGCGGTCATCAGCGGGAAGGGCCAGGCCAGTGCGAGCGGCCAGGCCGGCAACGACCTCGCCCGGCCGGCTGAACCAGTCCTCGTAATGGACCAGATGGCAGTCTCCCGCGCAGTGCCAGAGGGCATCACAGATGCGCGCCATCCATACCTGCTCCGCGGTATCCGCCATGGTGGCGTAAGCGCGCATGAAGGAACGGATGATGCTGCCCGGCTCACGCAGGGCCAGGAGGTAGGCCGGCTCCACCCCTTCCGCGGCGAAGATGTGGCGCCACAGGGGCAGGAAGGACGCTGTGCGGGGATCCTTGAAGCCCCAGGTGGACGCGCCTTCTCGCAGGCGGTCCCGCGCCACGTCTTGCAATACGCTGGTGGCCGCCGCCGTGACGGGGCGGGAAAGCCAGTCCGGGGGCAATGGATGGAAGGGCCAGGCGTCCAGGTTGCGCAGCAGGTTGGCCTGGATGCGGACGATGGCGGCGTCCTCGAAGAAGCCGTCCGGGTTGTCCTCGCGGCCGGCGATCAATTCCGGCGACAAACGCATGCCCATGCGGGCGAGCACTTGCATCAGGAGGGAGGTGCCGCTGCGTCCCGAGCCCAGGACGACCACGACGCGGCGAGTAGAAAGAGAGGTCATGCCCGCCATTGTATTTCCCGAAAACCCCTTGCCGGCCGCAATTCCCGGTTTCCGCCGGGGCGGGTCTTGTGCTCAAATCCGCACCCTTCACCGCACCGGATTGGGGCGGTGCCCGGCGCGAAAATCCGCGCCCTAAAGCAAGCACCATGAAAATTTCCGTCAGCGAACTGATCGTCAGGTATCTGGAGCGCCTTGGTGTCGAGGTGATCTTCGGCATGCCCGGCGCCCATGTGCTGCCCATCTACGATTGCCTGTACGGTTCCCGGGTGCGAACCGTGCTGGTGAAGCACGAGCAGGGTGCGGCTTTCATGGCTGGCGGCTATGCACGGGTGTCCCATCGCGTCTCCGCCTGCATCACCACCGCCGGCCCCGGCGCCACCAACCTGGTGACCGGCATCGCCAACGCCTACGCCGAGCGACTGCCGGTGCTGATCATCACCGGAGAGACCTCCACCTATATCTTCGGCAAGGGCGGCCTGCAGGAAAGTTCGGGGGAGGGCGGGGCCATCGACCAGGGCAGCCTGTTCGCCGGCATCACCCGCTACCACAAGCTGATCGAGCGCACCGACTACCTGGGACAGGTGCTGAACCAGGCCACCCGCGCCCTGTTCGCGCGGGGGAGCGGCCCGGTGCTGCTGTCCATTCCCTTCAACGTGCAGAAGGAAATGGTGGATGCCGACGTGCTCGACCATCTTCACGTACCCCACCAGGGCGAGCCGGTGCCGCCCGTTTCCGGGCCGGTGGCGGAACTGGAGCGCATGCTGCTGGCGGCCAGCGACCCGGTCATCGTGGCCGGCTACGGCGCCATCAAGGCCGGCGCCCGCGGCGTGGTGGCGCACCTGGCGGAAGTCCTGGGCATTCCGGTGGCGTCCAGCCTTAAGGCCAAGGGCGTGGTGGGCGAAGCGTCGCCCCTGTCCCTGGGCTGCCTCGGCGTCACCTCCAATGGCGATGCCTACCGCTACATCGTCGAGCATGCCGATCTGTTGATCCTGCTCGGCGCCGGTTTCAACGAGCGCACCAGCTACTTGTGGGACAGCAAGTTGCTGGCCGGCAAGCAGGTGGTCCAGGTGGACCGGGATGCCGCCCAGTTGAATAAGGTGTTCAAGGCGGATCTGGCCATCCACGGCGACATCCGCGAGGTGTTGACGGAGTTGCTGGCGCGTCTGGAGAGCGACGCGGCCAGCCGCTGGAACGCCGGGCGGCGACTGGAGAAACTGGCGGATCATCGCCGGGTGGCTCGGGATTCCGCGGAAGAAGAGACGCGGCGCGGGCGGTTCCACCTCATGGAAGCCTTCTTCGCCGGCCTGGCGGCGCGCTTTCCCGAGGACGCGATGATCTTCGACGACAACATCGTGTTCGCCCAGAGCTATTTCGACGTTTCCCACGCCAACCACTATTTCCCGAATTCCGGCATTTCCTCCCTGGGCCACGCGATTCCGGCCGCCATCGGCGCCCGCTTTTATACGCAGACCCGTGCCAAGGACGCCCCCACCTTCGCCATCCTTGGCGACGGCGGCTTCCAGATGTGCTGCATGGAACTCATGACCGCGGTGAACTATCGGGTTCCGCTCAACGTGGTGGTCATCAACAACGCCAGCATGAGCCTGATCCGCAAGAACCAGTTCCAGCTGTATGGCGAGCGCTACATCGACTGCGACT